>JANOJB010000241.1:0-25667 GCA_031407985.1 Pseudomonadota bacterium
CGACGAAGCACGAGCTCGAGCGCTTCGCGGACGCGCGAGGTCTCAAGAAGGGCTTCGTCATCGAGGACGCGATCCTCCACCACCTCCAGGCCCTTCGCGAGGTGCCTGAGGACGTCATCGTCCCCGTTCGGCTAGTTTCCATGAGCCCAAACTGAGGCTATGCTGGGCGCATGGCCAAGTACCGTGGAACCCTGCGCAGGAGTGATCTAGAGGGCGGACATTGGCAGCTTGTCACCGACGACGGCGCCAGTTACGTCTTGGACCGGGCCTCGTTGGGGGCCGAAAGCGACGTGACGCTGGTTGATGGTGTCCGGGTCGAAATCGAAGGAGATGTCGATCGTCAGATGCTTTCGTTCGCGATGACCGGTCCGATGCTAACGGCCCGATCGATTAAACACGCCTAGGCGCCGCCCCCGGCGGCTTCTTCGCGGCGGTATTTGCGCCAGCGCGCCGAACAATGGGAAGGTCGGGGCCGCGTCCGGCGCGATGATCCACCGGTGGTCGTGGAGGGGCCGGAGAGATCGCTGCCTGGGTTCTTGCCGGCGGGCCCGATGGTGCGGCCAATCCCGGTGCGGGGTTGCGATCCCTGGCTTCCCCGACCACCGAACGCACCAAGCGATCGAGGGCGCGGGCGACCACCAGCAGGCGCGCATCGGGAAACAGGAACCCCGGCGTTGTGTAGACCCGCGCCTTTTGATCGACGATGACATCGTCCTCGACGCACGGCCGCACGTCCGCTCCCATGATCTGGGCGTGTTTGGCGGCCGGCATTCCCTTCGAACCGAAGGTCACGCGCACACCAGCCATGGGACCCAAGACCCGGGCGGCCAGTAGCGCGGACAGTCCCACAAAGCCCATCGGTCGGTGCGTCTGTAACATCGCGCGCAGCAGGCGGATGACATCGGGATGGACCTGGCAAAGCTCGTGTTTGGCCGCGTAGTCCGAAAGCGTCGTCGCCACCCCATCGCCCCCGGGGATCAACAGCGCGTCGATGGCGTTGGCGTCCAGATCAGCAAGCGGCAACACGCTGGTGCCCGCGACGCGTGCCGCTTCGACACGCGCGTTGCGCGTCCCGGCCACCGGTTCGCCACCCAGGTGGTCGATGACCGTTGGTTGCGCGATGTCCGGTGCCGCGCACACGGCGACGGCCCCCGCCCGTTCGATGACCAGCAGCGCCAGCACGGCCTCGCTGACGTTGCTGCCGTCGCGCTGCCCGCAGCCACACAGAATCACGCCGATCCGCTTGGCCATGACCAGATGGACTTACCACGATGCCGGCAGAATTGCGCCCGCGTCGGATTCCAGGCGCATCGCGGGCTGGAATGTGGTCGGTGTTCAGAACGCCTTTCTTGGTCGGGTCAGACGGGATTCTGCTGTCGCAGAGTCTCCTCCAGAATCGCAAGCGTGTAGCGGTCTTTCGGGTGCGTGGATCGTCGCTTGAGTTCCGCTAACATCGAAAGAGGCAGCACGCGGATCCGTTGTGCGCCGACGTTTATCTCAAGCGCCTGCGGGACGAGATCCTCGAACGTGCGGCCTTCTTCTATGGCGCCAAGGACATCCAAGGGTCCGAGATCAGTCATCAGCAACGAATGTCCGACGCCCAACAACGCGGCGGGTGTCGGACGCAACACCTCCTGGCGCCCCCGGTATCTGGCATCGATCGACGTCAGAAACGCCAGCAAGCGTTCGACGTTGTCGGGTGTACGCCTGGGAACGATGTCGACGTCATGCGTGGTGATTGGCGCTCCTTGCGCCACGGCGGCAAGGCCGCCCACCAGCACAAAGTCAACGTGCGCCGCGGCCAGTCTCGCCAGCAGGGTCGTCAGCTCGCCGGGCGGCGAAGCCATCTCGCAGTTCCTTGATGGTTCGAAGGATCCGATCGTTCTGCAGCAGGCGCGCCTCGGGGGTCAGCGCCAGCGTCGCTTGGACCAGGGTCGCATCCACAACGGGACGCTCTTCGTCGGTCCCCGCGCCACGGTCGACTATGGTTCCGTCCGGCTGCACGAAGACGATGGTAGCACCCGGCCTTCCGTTCGATGAACATTTGGACCGGTTCGACCCAGCCGGGCGGAATGTGTCGTCGTGTCGTCGTATCCTCGCGCGTTCGACAAGATCGCGTTCATGAGCGATCGTCCGCCGGGCGAGCATCCGTAATTGCCATCAGGCGTGGATGGCCCCCGTCATTTCGCCGGCAGGCTCGCGTGCCTCATGAATCTGTCCTCGGGCGGCGCGCGTCAAGCGCCGGGGGGGATCAGTTCGGTGTCCCTTGCAGGAGGATGGCGGTCGACGTGGTCCCGAAGCCACCGAGGTAGACGTTCGACGCGCTCGAGCCCCAGATGACCCTGACCATCCCGCCGGCGATCTCTGCCGGCATTGTCACGGCGGACCATTGCCCGTCTCCGATGGAACGGTAGAGGACGGACTTGTTGCTGGCGGGGTTCTCCGCGAGCGTTTGCCCACCCACATACACGTCGCCCGGACCGCTGCCCCACACCGTCACCAGCTGCTCGACGGACATGGTGTGCTCCAAGGCCCAGGTCCCGTTGCTCTTGCTGTGGGCGATGGCCGCATTTCCCTGGGCGAATGTGTCGGGCGACATGACCACGTAGACGTCGCCCGGACCGCTGTCCCACACGCCGTACATCCACTTGCCATTGCCGACGCCCGTGTTGGTCCAGGTGCCGTCTCCCCTCGAATGGTAGAGCGTGCTGCCGTCCGAGCCGATCGCGTAGACGTCCGTGGCGCTGCTGCCCCACACGCGGTTCAGGATGTGCTGGCCCGTCGGCTCGGCGGTCCAGGCGCCGTTCTTCAGGTGGAGGACCGCGCCGACCCCTGTGCTCCAGACGCCGGCTGCGACGTACACCTCGTTCGCGGACGGACCCCAGATTCCGCGAATGACCGTGTACTCGGCAGGCAGCGCTACCGGAGTCCAGACGTCGTTGCCCGTCGAATGGCGGAGCCTGGCGACGTTGGAGCTGCGGCCACCTTCGCCTGCGTACACGTCGCCGCTGCCGCTGCCCCAGAGCCAGTCTATGGTCAGCGACGACAACGAGGTTTTCGTCCAGGCGCCCGTGGCCGTCCGGTGAAAGACAGCGCCAGTGTTGGTCCCGACGTACAGCTCGGACGAGCCGCTGCCCCAGATCGCCGTCACGCTGCTGCCTTCCAATCCAGGCACCGTCACCGGCCGCCAGACGAGTGGCTTGGGCGGGACCGCGCCGTCGACCGCGCCTGCGTCGAACGGGGGACCGCTGCCCCCTGGCCCGGCAGCGCCACCGCTGCCCAGCCCGCCGGTGGCCACACTGGTGCCGCCGCCGCCGGCCACTGCGCCCCCCGCACCTCCGCTGGCCGTGCTGGCGCCACCCGTTCCCGGGCCACCTCCGCTGGCCGCGCCTCCGCCGGTGCCCCCGGTCGGCGGGTCAACTTGTCCACCCGTTCCGTTGCCGCCGCTACCGCTCGACCCAGGCCTGCCGCTCTTGGACCCGCACGCCGCCAATAGCAAGCAAACCACCATCCAATTGCCATTCGCCATTGACCGATGGTACATCGGCCGACCCTGCGTTGGTCGCGACCAACGATGTCGGCCCCAGAACTGACGATTCAACCCGCAGTGTCTGCGTTCTGTTGCCTAGGTTGGTTTCCGTGACAACAAGATCGAGAGCCACCCGGCGATCAGGGCCAGGCCACCAAAGGGGGTGACGGCACCCCAGATCCGCACGCCGGTCATGGCAAGAACATAAAGGCTTCCCGAGAAAATCAGCACACCTCCGCCGAAAAGCGCCAGCGTCAGCCTCGGGCGACGCATGTGGTTGGCAAAGCCGGCGAGCGCGAGCAGCGCGACGGCGTGCAACAGGTGGTACAGCACGCCGGTTCGGTAGATCTCCAGCATTTCAGGGGAGATCCTGGTGCGCAGGGCGTGCGCGCCGAACGCGCCCAGTGCCATCCCGGACGCACCGAGGACCCCGGCAAGTGCCGCGATCCGTTGCGCTGTCTTGTCACCGGTCGTGGTCATGGGGATGTGGGGGCGCGATCATCGCTCTTCGTAATTGGCCAGGGCAGGGGACGTGCTCACCGCTCCGGCAGTCTGTCCTCGCGGCCCAGTCCCAAGGCGCGCATCTTCTTGTGCAGATTGGTTCGCTCGATGCCCAGCAGTCCCGCGGTGCGCGAGATGTTCCAGGAGTTTTCGTCCAGTTTGATGCGGATGTATTCGCGTTCAACGTGGTCGCGAAACTCGCGCAACTGCAAAGCACGGGCTTCCGGCGGCAACTCGATCCGCGGCAGTGTCGCTGCCGCAGCCGATCCTCCCAGCGCTTGTTCGCGACGACGGCGCTCGACCTCGGCCAGGATCTCCTCGGGCAGATCACCCGTACCGATGGCGTCCTCCGACAGGATCACCAACCGTTCGATGACGTTTCGCAATTCGCGCACATTGCCGGGCCAGGAATACGCCGCCAGACAAGCCAGAGCCTCTGCCGAAATCGGTTTTTGCCGCATCCCATTTTCGCGGCAGGTCGTTTCGATGAAGGCCGCCGACAGCGCCGGGACGTCGTCGGGGCGATCGCGCAGCGGCGGCGCCCGCAACGGTACGACGGCCAGCCGGAAATACAGGTCTTCGCGAAACTGCCCAGCCGTCACGGCGGCTTGTAGGTCGCGATTGGTCGCAGCGATGACCCGCACGTCGACCTTCAGGGTTTGCTCGCCACCCACCCGCGTGAACTCACCCGACTGAAGGACGCGCAGCACCTTGGCTTGCGCCGACAGGATCATGTCGCCGATTTCATCCAAAAAGATGGTCCCACCGTCGGCCCGTTCGAAATGACCACGCTTGCGGGCGATCGCACCCGTGAACGCGCCGCGTTCGTGGCCGAAAAGTTCAGACTCGATCAGTTCGGGCGGGATCGCGGCGCAGTTCACCTTCTCGAACGCGCGATCGCGCAACGGGCTTTCGCGGTGGACGGCGCGCGCGATCATTTCCTTGCCGGTGCCGGATTCACCCGTGATCAACACGCGCGCACGCGTCACCGCGACCTTGACAATCTGCACGTACAGCGCCTGCATCGGGGCGCTGTTCCCGACCATTTCGAAGCGCTCGTCGGTGATGGCCCGCAGCCCGGCGACCTCGTTGGCCATGACCCGCCGTTCCAGCGCGTTGCGAATCGTGACCAGCAGGCGCTCCCGATCCAACGGCTTTTCCAACAGATCGTAGGCTCCCGACTTCACCGCCCGCACCGCATCGGCCAGCGTCGCGTGCCCCGAGATCATGACCACCGTGGGGGGGGACGTCTCGGCCGCGCGGGTGGTAACCGCGTCCACGCGTGCGCCCTTGGCGGGCTCCGCGCGCATCCGGTCCAGGGTCTCCAGACCCGATATGCCGGGAAGTTGGACATCTAGCAACATCACGTCCGCGCCGATGTCGGGCAGGCGCGCCAGGGCTTCCTCGCCGCTCGATGCCTCCTCGACCGCGAAGCCTTCGCTCTCCAGCACCAGGCGGACGGTGCGGCGAATGTTTTTCTCGTCGTCGACAATCAGAATGGTCGAGGGCATGTTCGGCAATATACCTCCGCGGTGGGGCAATGGCGGGAGGGCGCCCAGACCCGAGAGGATCAGGGCCCATCCGACGGGAGGGCGCCCAAACCGAAAGGATCAGGGGCTATTCGACGATTTGGTCGCCAGCGCCAGACACGCGACTTCGGCTCCCACATCGACGGACAGCACACGGCGATCCGCTTCCGCAAGGAAAACAGTCTGCCCGTCTGCCACGGCGCTGATCGAAAGCGCCCGAAATCGGGAAACACCCGGCTCCTGGCCCGTTCCCTCGGCGGCCACCAGGAACGCCGTTCCCGCGGCCGTTCCCGATCCGGTTTCCGATCCAGCGGCCGCGACCCGCAGGCGTCGCGTGCCGCTGACCATCGTGACGTCGTCGATGCGGGCGTGAAAATGCGGTCCACCGTCGAACGGATCGATGCGCTGGGCGTACTCGAACCCGATTCGACGCAGCATGGTCTCCACGCCCTTGGTTGCGGGGCCCACCTGTCCGATCACCGCCTGCACCTCCGGCGGCAACAGCGTCGCGTAGATCGGCTCTTCCGGGAACAGCGCGCGAATGAACTCCTTGTTCTCGTGCGACAACCGATCCGCCTCCTGATACGAGAGTCCGGTGAACCTACGTCCCAGTGCTTCCCACAATCGACTGGTTCCATCGGGTTCAAGCGGCGGCATCAGTTCGGACAGCACCTCGTCGCGGAAGATGGGCCGGTGTAGGGCCAGATAGATGAATCGCACGGCGGACAGCAACAGTCCCAAGCGCGCCGGATGTCCGCGCCAGTCGGGCAACAAGGCCAGTCCCCCAATTTCCGTGATCCCTTTGTAGTTGTATCCAATACGCAGGATCCGATGAACGAAGTGACGATCCAACGTCTGGCTGTAGCGTTCCTCCTCCAGAACGTCGAAATAGACATGGGGCGCGCGGCGTGACCCGTGTTGGGCGAAGATAATGGAGGATCCGAGCACGTGCCCCGACGCGGTATCGATCAGCACGAACAGGAAGTGCCGATCGGCCACGTCGCACCGCCCGGCAAATGATTCTTGGGACCTTGCGATCAACGTCCGTAGGCGTTCCCGATCGTTGGGCAGGTTCACCGAATTCAGATGCGTCGCGACCGCCTGCAGCCCATCGAGATCGGTCGTTTCCGCGGCGCGAATCAGAAACAACGCCAGGCTCCTAGCGGTGCGCCGGTGGCGAAGGCAGCCCGATTCTTGGTTTCAGACCGGCCATCACGGTCCCCGTCAGCGCCTCGAACACCGACGCGATGCCGGTTCGCGGTACCGGACGCGGTGGTAGGAATACCGAGTAATCGCGCAGGACGATCGGCGGGCGTCCATCGCGGACCGCCACGCGGTTTTCGCGGGCGATCCAGTCCAAAAGTGGCCCCAGGGCGAATACGGAATCCGGGTGGGTGTCGTGAAGCAGCAGGATTCCGCGCCCCTTCAATCTGGATAGACGCAACTGCAGGTATTCGAGGATTCCATCGCTGGTTGGGTTCTTCCAGTCCTGGGGATCCAGATTCCAACCCACCGACACCAGCTGCCGGGCGACCAGTTCCGCCTCCAACGTTCGACAGCGCGCGCCGTAAGGTGCGCGGAACAGAAGAGGCCGAAGCCCCGTGGCCTGGGTGATGACCTCGGCGTTGTCGTCGATCTCGGCCGCCGCATCGTTCCCCGACTGACACAGGTTTCGATGGGTCATCGTGTGGTTGGCCACCATGTGTCCGTGCGCCGCGATTCGCCCCAACAGTTCACGGCGCGCGACGTCCTCGGGCCGATCGCCGATCACACGATGTCCGGTGACAAAGAAGATCGCTTTGATTCCCCGTCGGTCCAGTTCGTCCAGAACCAGGGGGGTGAACTTCAGATCAGGACCATCGTCGAAGGAAAGCACAAGCTCGCGCGGTTCATCGCTGGGGAAGAAGCCCGTCTTGGCCCCGAATCCGAAGGCCACGACCTTCTCGGGAGCAAGTCTGTCGGACTCCGACGCCGCGTCACGCTGGGTTGTCGAGGTGATACCAGGCGTTTTGAAATCACCGCCACGTGCCGCCACAGCGGGCCCGGCCGACAAATCGGACCGTTGGGGTACGTGTTCGGCCTCTGGTCCCGCTCCGGCGGGCGGACCCATTACCAGCGCCCCCGCAAGGACGGCCGCGGCCAGACGACAAATCATTAGCCAGTAATTGTAGCTGAAAACCACACTGCTCGTTCGCGCGGGTAGGCGTGGCGGTTTTCGAGCCACAAGGCGCTTGGTCCGCGCGTTTGGTTGGGTGCCGATGTTGCCGCGGCGCTCAGTCGGCGACGGCGTCGCCTGTGGTCGCGGCGTCGCTGGTTCCGCCGTCCGGGCTGGTCCTGGCGGGTGCGACCAGGTGAAGGTACAAGCCATCGGAGGGCGATGCGGCGTTCACGGTGAAAAGCACCGCGCCTGGCGAGGGGAATACGGGGGCGAAGTCGTCGACACGGGTCTGGATCATGGTCGGGGTGTCGGCACTGAGCATGCTGCCCCCGGCGATGCTTCGGATCCGGAGGGTGGCATCAAGTTCGTCACCATCGTTGGAGAACAGGACGCCGTTGTCCCCCGCCGCGGCCAGATCTTGGATACGCGGCGCGACGATCGTCGTTTGGCAGGTCGATAGGTTCGTCAGCAGGCCATCGGTCGGGATGGGATCGCCGATCAGAACACTATTGAGGTCATTGAAGCGTGCCCACAGGATGGCGCCCGCCCCGGGAAGGAACGGGGCGAAGATCGGACTTTCCTGTTTGCTGGACAGGGTGCACGGCATTCCAGTGCCATCCAGCTTTCTGACGTGAAGATCGATCAGCCTCAGGATCGGATCAAAAGATTTCGCGTAGGCCACGTGTCCCAGGCGACTGACACGGACCATTCCCACCACGCCAGTGTCAATCGGCGTGATGGTGGTGGGCGCCCCGATGGGATCCCCAAATCCGCGCAGGGTCCCTGTCGCTGTCACGGCCGCGATCCCTCCGGTGGGTGCCACCGCGAATTCCACGACATTGGTCAGCAACGTCGCGGGTGTGGTCCCGGCCGGCAGCGGCGCGCTTTGCAGGGCGCCGGCTCCGGTCATGTCGTTCACCTGGCTCAACCAGTACCAACGAGATCCGTCGGGCGATGCATTCCATGCCGTCACATCGCTGGCAACGGTCAGCAGAGTACGCGGATCGTCCAGTGTCTGAACCTTCAGCACTTCGGGTCCGGTCGGCGTCGCCGGGCTTGACCATGCGATCACGTCGCCCGTGGGCGTGGGAAATCCATTCTGGAACCGTTGCTGATTTCCGTCATCCGCGTTGAACGAGATCACCGTGTCGATCCTGGCCAGCGGAGGATCGTTCGCGCCGTCGAGACGCCCGACCAGTAGGTCGCTCCGCGTGACGCTGGCGGTTGACGATTCGGGTATGTCTCTCAGGCACAGCGCGGCGGTCCCCTTGGAAGCGGCGAAACAGCTGTGGACCATTCCGGCGTCGGCCAGCGCCAGGACACGACCGTTGATCATTCCCGGCCGCCATCCGTACGCGGTGGCGCTGAGATCAAAGTACAACAGCGTGTCTCCGGTGAAGCGGGCCGGGCGCACGTCGTCCTCGTAAAATCCCCCGGTCAGTTTCAGACAGTTGGGATCGACCACCCCGCCACCACACACAATGGTCACTCCGGAAGCCGCTCGGGAAACGTTTAGAACGAAAAGATCCAAGTCTCCGATCTGGGTCTTCGAAGGGCTGGTGAACGCGCACCAGCGATCCCCCGTGGCGCCCGGTTCGCTGGTGCAGGCCGTTCCTAATAGGTGGACGGAACCCCCGAACAGCAGAACGTTGTCGCCCCCAGAAATCGGGAGGGGTTTCACCACATCAGGTTGGACGTCCACGCGAAGGGTGGCGTCCGGAATCCCAGAATCCAACGGCTGTGCGTCTGGGTAGCTGGTTGCTGGGCCCGAACTGCCGCATCCCAGGGCCAAAGCAGTCGCGATTCCGACACAAACGCTGCGGAACGTCAGGTACATCAAACCCTCCGGGGCGATAGCTTGGACTGAAGGCACAACGAACCGCAAGGCCGCGGACGTCGAAGAACCTCCAAGGAACCTCGAAGGTCACCGCAGGCCAGACCGGGGCGTGACGCCGTGACACGCGCACGCGCGGTTGGCTTCCGAGTACAACACCCTCGCCACGTGACATCTCGCGACGAAACATTCGGAAACCGATAGGAAACCGCGTCCGCCCGCGAGGGCCACCGCCGGAGTCTTCTCAGAACGGAATATCGTCGTCGGACGGCGGTGGACCACTCGGCTCGGAATCGTCGGACGGCGGCGCATCGCCAAATCCACGGCCACCGCCCGCCTCGGAGGGACCGCCCTTGCGGACGCCACCAGCACCGCCTTCGCTGGCTCCCCCGCCGCTACCCAGAAAGACCACGCGGTCGGCGACGACGTCCGTGGCGTAGTGTTTCTGCCCATCCTTGTCGTAGGTCCGCGTCTGCAGCCTTCCCTCGATATAGACCGATCGTCCCTTCGCGAGGTATTTCGAACAGTTCGTGGCCTGATCTCCCCACACCGTCACGCGGTGCCACTCGGTCTTTTCCTGCCGCTGGCCACCTTTGTCCTTGTAGACCTCGGTGGTGGCGATACGCAGATTGCATAACGCACGGTTGGTCGGGGTGTACTTCAGCTCGGGATCGGCACCTAGATTGCCGACCAGAATGACCTTGTTGACGCTTCCCATGTCTGTCTCCTTTGGCCTTTTACCATGTCCCCGTGGAGCAAAGTGCGTCCACGATGAAGCATCGGGTATGTCGCCCGCGGGTTTCCTGCCTTCTGATAAAACCCAGTCATGAGAAGCGCCTTCGGGGACGATTTCACCCGGAGATACGGCTGCGCGCACCCGTGCCCGCCGGCCGTCGTTGTAGCCGCGCTGTTGGGATTTGTCGCACTGGTGGGATCCGTGGACCCGGTGGAATCTGTCGCCACCGCGGGTCGCCCGGCATCCGCCGCGGGCCGCCCGGCATCCGCTGCGGGCCGCCCGGGCGAACCAGTCAGCGCCTTCGGTCGTGGTGTCGCCGCGTTTCGCGCCGGCGACTACCAGGACGCCCAGAGGACCCTTCGTGGCGTTGAGGCGAAGAGCAACGATTGGGTCTTGTATTTCCGAGCGGAAAGCGCGTTCTACGCCGGCGCGATCGCGGCGGCGCGGGAGGATTTCGAACGACTATCCAAGCTGAAGGCCAGCCGGTTCGCCGACGTCGCGGCATTTCGGGCGGCCGACTGTCTGTGGTCATCGGGCGCGCGCACCGAGGCGGCCGAACGCTACCGGCGGTTGTTGGTCCGCGTGCAGGCGCGTCCTCCCAGTGGGATCGACGTCGCGGTCGCTCGGTTTCGCGTGGCGCTGGACGCCGAGTCGCGCAGAAAGCCCGAGGCGGCCAAGCTGTTCCTGGCGCTGTATCGCGATCTGCCGGCCCACCCTCTGGCCACGGAGGCGCGTCGGCATTTACCGGTGGTGCCGACAGGCAAGGAGAAGGCCGAGGGATCCCCCGCCGGCGGATCCGCCTCCGACCAGTTGCGCCGCGCGGAGATCCTGACCCGCGATCGTCACTGGCAAGAGGCGCTGGACGAGCTGACCAAGCTTCCGGCGGATCTGCCACCCGCGTTGGCGGTCGAGCGCGATTTTCAGATCGGCATGACCAAGTTTCACATGCGCCGGGACTACGGCAAGGCGGCCGAGCTGTTGCTGGCCGTCGTTCCCGCGTTGTCCGGGGACAAGGCGGCCTCCGCGCTTTTCCACGGCACGCGGGCGTTGTCCCGGATCGATCGCGACGACGAGGCGATCGCCGGATACAAACAGGTTGTCGCGCGATTCCCGCAGTCTCGCTTCGCGGCGGAGGCTCAGTTCCTGTCGGGGTGGCTGGACTACAACCGTGGGCGGTTCCGGGAGAGCCTGCCGGGGTTGCACGCGACCCTGGACCGTTTCGGAAAAAGCGCGTTCGCCGACGACGCCGCGTGGTGCGTGGCGTTCGCGAATTTCATGCTTGGCGATTGGTCGAACGCGGCGGCGGCCCTTGATCGGTATGCGCGTCTACCGCTGACCGGGATGACCGCGGACGAACGCGCCTCCCGCGTCGCCTACTGGCGCGCGCGGATCGACGCCAAGGCAAAGCGCGCGGCCGAGGCCAAGCTCGGGTACCGCGAGGTCAACCGTCGCTGGCCGTTTTCGTTTTTCGGCGTGGCCGCGCGTGCGCGTCTCGCGGAGTTGGGCGAAAAGGTGTCCATCGATCTGCCGCGCGCGGGTGGCGCATCGCCGCCGGTCGCGATCCCCGCCTTGCCGACCCTGGCGCGGGCCGAGGAACTTGCCGCCGCGGGTCTTGAGGTCGAGGCCGGGTGGGAGCTGCGGCGCGATGAAAAAGACGTCGTGAAGCTCCTGGGCGAAGCAAGGGGAATGCGCGTTCTTCTGAACCGCTACCCGGCCTGGAAGGCGTTTCGCCGCGTTTACGAGATTGGCGAAAGCCGGCACGGCGGCGCCCTGGCGGCGGCCCCCGAAGGTGACGCACGTTTGTGGTGGGAGGCGGCGTATCCCCGCGCCTACCAGGACCTGGTGGAAAAATACGGTCCGCCCGCCGGTAATCCCGAGCTGCTGCTGTACGCGATCATGCGCAAGGAATCCGGGTTTTCACCCTGGGACGTCAGTACGGCGGACGCGCGAGGACTGCTGCAAATGATTCCCTCCACCAGCGCGAAGGTGGCGGCGGGCGCCGGTATCAGTTTTTCGCCGGACGAGCTTTTCGATCCCGAAGTCAACATTCGCCTGGGGGCGGCATACATCGGATCGCTGGCCAAGAAATTCGGTGGTCAAATTCCGCTGGTGGCGGGGGCATTCAACGCGGGGCCCAAGGCAATGTCCAAATGGTGCGACCAACATGCGACCCATCCCATGGATGAATTCGTCGAGCTGATCGCGTTCACGCAAACCCGCGAATACGCCAAGCGCGTGGTCGGAATCTACGCGCGGTATCGACACCTTTACGGGTCGGCTCCGTATCAGTTGCCGATGACTGTCGACCCCCAATACGCCGCCGGCGGCCCGGATTACTGACGGACTACTGACGGACTACCGACGGACTACTCACGATCCTTCGCCAACGACGGTTTCCCTCGCGAACCACGGCGCGCTGTCGTCAGCGCAGAATAGCCCACAGCGCAGTGCCCACTGCCGCCGCGATCGCGGTCAGCAAGCCCAGGCCGGCGGCCAGCTTTCGAATGTTGTACCGGCCGATCGTTCTTTCGACCCCAGCCAGCTGGCGATCGCTTTCGGCGATGGTTTCCTGCAGGCGGTCGACGCGGGCGTAGCTCGGCAGCGCGGCGGGCACGGGGACACGCAGCTCGGTCGCCGCGCGTCCAATCTCCAGCGTCAGGTCCCGAAGCTGCTTCTCCGCCTCGGTGCGGTCGCGGACGTGGGCAAGCAGGCTGGCCGCGATCGCCGCCGTGGCCTGGCGGCGCGTGGCGATTGACTGATCCAGTTTAGCCCGCGCCGCGATTGTCGACGCACGTAGGGCGGCCGCCCGTTCGCGCAGGGTTCCATAGTCATCGTCCAGACGGGTTCGCTTTGCCGTCAGGGTGGATCGTCGCGCGTTGTCGTGTCGGTCGGCATCGGTCTCCTGAGGATCCTCCCGGAGGCGTAAGAGTTCGGCATCCAGGGCCCGCCGTTCATCGTCGAACTGGCGCAACCTGTCGTCGATCTCTCCCGCCTTGGAATCGCACGATTTCCACTCGGTCTCTGCGGAGGCCTGCTCCGCACCCAGGCGCAGATCATCCGCAGCCTGGAATTTTTCGGCGGCGGCCAGGTCGGCGATCGCCGCCTGGCGCCGTGCCTCGCTCCCTGCGACGGCGTCGATGGTCTTGGCCAGTTCAGGTGTCTCTGGGCGCGCGTGAAGCACGATCCGCCCCAGCTCGATCAGCGCCGCGTCGAGGAGCCGCTTGGCGCCATCGCGCTCGTCGACATGTGCCCGTCTTCGATCCTCCGCGTCGATGCGACCACGAACGTAGACGAACACATAGCGAAGGGCGTCAAAGGCCTGGAGGAACGCACCGGAGTCCTTTGGCTTTCCGGTAAGGGGTGCGTTTTCGCCGCGCACCTTCGACAGGGCGACGGTCGCCGCAAAGCCGGCCGACGCGGTGCCCGCTACGGTGCCGGCTCCGATCGCCGTGCTGGTGGACAGGGACGTCTCCTGGCGTGGGCCCAAGGGGAGCACACCGGCGGCCTTCTCGATCCGCCGCCCGCAACTGCAGCAGTACGGGAGGTGGTCTGCGTTGTCGTGGCCGCAGCGGCCGCAAGCGCGCATGGGGTCGGAAGACTACCAGGGGCGGCGAACCGGGCGGCATGAAACCGGGGGCATGAAACCGGGGGCACGAAACCGGGGGCGCGAACCGGGCGGCACGAACAGGAGGCAGGTGGGAGGACAAGCGCCTTCTACACGGGCCCGATTCGTGGTAGCCCAATGGACATGAATCTAGCCGTGAAGGCCAGCTGCCAGACCATCGAGAAGGCTCTCAGTAAGAGTTCTGCCTTCCGGAAGATCGATGATGGGCTGTATGTGGTGAAGCAGGGATCGTCGCTGGTGATGATCAGCGTGTTGCCCTGGAAGTCGGATCGGGCCGTGGTCAGATGCGTTGCTCAGTTGGTCAAGGGCGTGACCATGGAGATGCCGCTGGCGATGCAGTTGTTGGAGATGAACGCGCTCTTGCGGTTCGGGGCTTTCGCCTACGTCGCTGCGGGCGAGGTCGTGATTTTTTCGCACACGCTGCTGGGTGGCTCGACGATGACCACCGAGGAATTGACCGCGACCGTGCGGGACGTCGCGATCACCGCCGACGAATACGACGACCGCATCGCCGCGCGCTATGGTGGTCAGACGATGCAGGAACTTCTGGAGGAGAGCGTCGTCGAGCACTTGCGCGCGGCACCCGATCGCGAAGACTTCAAGCCCTGATCCACGTGCCCCAAGCGGGTTTGCGCTAACGTCGTCGGACAAAAAAAAGGCCGGCGCCCCGTCGGGGAACCGGCCTCTTTTTTTCCTGTTCGAACTACTCGTCAGACCGCGCTTTGTTCGCGCTGGGCCAAGCCACCTGCGTTAGTTGCAGGCCCAGTTACCGCCCATGCACATGCAGGTCATCTGATTGCCACCGGAGCCGATGGTGCAGTCCGCAGCCGCATTGTTGCAGTTGTCGCCGTCACCGGTGCCCCCAGGACAGGCTGCCAGCGCGCCTGTGCCCGCGGTTCCCGTCGCTCCCGCAGTGCCGCCCCGGCCGGCGCCGCCGGCACGGCCAGCGGTACCGGTGGTACCCGCGGTTCCCGTCGCTCCTGCGGTGCCGCCCCGGCCGGCGCCGCCGGCACGGCCCCCGGTGCCCGTGGTACCCGCAGTGCCAGCACGCCCCGCGCCACCGCCTCGTCCAGCGACGGCAACGCCACCAGTTCCATTGGCACCGCCGGTTCCGCCGGCGCGACCCGCGGTGCCCGCGCGGCCCGCGCCGCCGCCTCGTCCAGCGACGGCAGCGCCGCCGGTGTTGTTGTTGGCACCGCCGGTGTTGTTATTGGCGCCACCGGTATTGTTGTTGGCACCGCCGCTTCCCGTGGCACCTCCCGTGTTGTTGCTACGGCCACCTGTGCTCGTTCCGGTGTCGGTTGATCCGGCATCCAGACCGTCGGTCTCGGTGCCGCCGCAGCCATGGGTACCGGCGGCGAACAGCGTCGCGGCGCACACGGCCACTAGCCAGGAAGAAAGTCGAAATGGGGTTGACCGGGTCATGGGGATATCCTCCACGGAGAAATGGGAACTTGTGAACCGCTCCATTGGTGAGCGCATCCCCCTCATGTCTTCAAAAAAAGGACATCGACACCGAAGGTAGTGACACGAACGTGCCGCGATGTGCCGGTTCAACGGCCGTCAACAGGAAAAGGGCTGCCACGTTTCGCGGAGTGAACGCGACGGGACCCTACGCCCAGCTGTTCTCGGTTTCTTTGCGACCAGCCCGACTAGGGTGGGGCACAAGCATTCCAGACTTCGATGTCGCTGGTCCTCTGCACGTCTTGGAGTTCTTCACACGACGTTCCGTGAACCTGAATCGTTCCCGGCGATCCGGGAATGAAACTCCATCCGTTCTGACCACTCGGATCCGGAAGAATTTTGTGATTCCGGATGAACAGTTCCACCCGGGTTGGATCTCCCGGAACGCTCAGCAGATTGATTACGCAGGACGCGGCCGCGGCCTTGGCGACGATCTTGCCCATGCTCATCATCAGTTGCGCTGGGTCCCGCGCCGGGTAGGTAAACGGAACGGTTGCGGTTCCGTTGTTTGCTTGTAGGGCGATCGTCCTCAGGCAGGCCGTCATTTCAGCGTCGTCCCCCACGGGGACAACATAAACGTTGATGTTGGCCCTTATCAGCATGGAAACTTGTTGTTGCGCGGTTTGACACGACTGTATGGGATCCTCCGCGTCGCAGACCGGGGCTCCGTCAAGTATCAACACCAAGTAACGGTCGCGCATGTTGTCGGGGAGAAAGACACGTGACGGTCCCGGGTTGATGGTGCTCCGCAACGCGTCCCCGACCGGCCGCGAATCGGACTGCGAGACGCAGGCATTCATGGAAGGCAGTCCGTCGCAGGTTCGCATCGCCTGATCAATCAGACCGAAGGCCCCCGGGGACGGGTAGACCGGCGAAGAATTCGTGCAGCATCCGCCGTTAGAGCAGGAACCGATGCTGGGAAAATCCTGGTAGCCGAAGTTGACGGCGTTCTGGCTCGCCATCACCAACGTGCGCAGAGTTTGCTGGACAGCGCTCATGCGGGTCGTATCGCCAAACTTAGCCGCCATCGAGGAATTTCTACCGACGGAGAAGACAAGATCAGCCTTCTCAATCTCCCAATTCAACTTCACGCGATTGCTGCAGGGCTGAGGTCCCGAACCGCCCGTTCCCAGACCGCCGCCGCGGCCTCCTGTGGCTGGAACTCCGCCCGTTCCAGGGCCTCCCGTCCTGCCTCCGCTGCCGCTCACCTCGCCTGTTGCGTCACGACCACCGTCGATGACACCGCCGGGCAGCGACCATTTCTCGACGGGACAGCCGGTGCCGAGAGTGATGCAGGAAATGAAGACGGCGGTGCGCCGCATGGGGGGGACCTAGTGTCGGAGATTGGCCGGTGCGCGGGATTGCGCGCCGCCTAGCAGTCGTTGCGCATCGGCGCGAAAACGTCCGGACGGGAAAGACTGAAGATACGCCTTCAACTGCGCCGTACCCTCGGTCTGATCGCCGCGCAACAAGCAGACCGACCGGTGAAACGAAACGCTGTCAGCAGCGCTCCTCGGCATATCCCTTCGGCCGCGTCCGCCGCCCAGCGCGACATCGTAGGCGTTGACCGCGCTTACACAATCGCCACGTTCACGGAGAAGATCGCCCGCGAGGCGGGCGATTTCCAAACGCCGCTCGCTTTCCGGGTGGCGTTGAATGAAGTCGGACGCCTCGTCCGCGGCACCAGCCTTGTCGCCGATGGAAACCAGGGTTTCGATCACGGAAATATCCGCTTCGATGCGCAGCAAGCCGCGTGGATGCTGAGCCCGATACGTGCGCCAAGCGGAGACCGCTTCGCGGGGCTGACGCAGGCCGTCTCGTAGCACGCGTCCGATCTCGTATTCGGCGTTCTCGCCGACCGCGCCGCCCTTTTGGGCCAGCGTGCGATAGAAACCCAACGCCCGGCGCGAATCACCTGCCGCGCGGGCCGCCCGGGCCGCAAGCACCAGATTGGCCGCATCGACGGGAGTCTGCGCCGCGACAGCAGCCGCAGAGGGCACGGTGACAGGAACCGCCGACGGTGATGGCGCGGCGGCGGGCACCGGAGCGAGGGCGGGACCCACGTCCGCCACCGAGGGAGGCACCCTGGCGCCACCACTGGTCACGGCCGACTTGGCAGAGAAGGACGCTGGGCTGGCTGACGGAGACACAAGGGGATACGAAGCGCGACCCGCTGCCGGGCTGGACAACGCCAGCACCTGCCCACGGGCTGATTTGGAAGATCCTGTTCGGTGGTTCGCCTTGCGGGCCGTACCACCGGACGAGGCGCCGGGCGTGGGGACGGTAGGGAGAGGGGGCGTCGTGAGATTGGGCGCGGCAGATGATGCCGCGGCCGGACTCGACCATGACTCTCCGGCGGCCACGCGCGCAACCCGATGATCTGTCCAGATCTCGACAACGCCCTCGTCGACATTAACCGCCGCGTTCCGTTGGTTTACGTTGACCCGAAAACGGGTCCCGATCACCACGACGCGATAATGTCCGAAGACGACGTTATAAGGTCGTCCGGCCGGTTGTGGTGGAACGTGAAACTGAACCTCGCCAGCCGCCACCGTCGGGCGGTCATTCACGTCCAGGACCATCGCCGATTCCGACTTGACGACGACATCGGTGCCCCCACGCAGGGACAAATGGAGCGTTTCTCCGAGGCCGGTGCGCACCGTCGCCGGCGCCACCAGCACCGATCTTTGATCCACGGTTTCGCGATCCACGGTTTCGCGCTTGCCGACAACACCCGCGGCAAGCGACGGCGGGGCGGGTGTTGCCACCCGAGCGCTGCGCATCTCGGACTTGGTTTCCAGCAACAAGAAGGCCAGCGTCGCCGTCGCGCCAGCCAAGGACGCCACGACGAACCAAGGTCGGCGCGATTGAGCGCGGCGGGGCTGGTCGTCGCCTCGTTCGCGGATTTGGTCACGGATCTGGTCATAGCCCGGGGCTTGGTCCAATGAGGGAACCAGATCCGGATTATCAGCCAGGCGGGCCCAAACCCGTCGCAACGCAACCTCATCGGCGTCGCGGGCGACCACCTCATCCAGCGCCTTGCGCAACTCGGCCTGGGCATGGTTCGCGGGCACCTCCAGCCAGCGCTGGTTTTCCTGGCCCCCTCCTTTGCGCGAGCCCATCACAACGACACACCCTGGTTCGTGTCTTCGGTGGCGGGTCCCGGACCGGTCAGGGACAATCGCTCAGCCGGTCGACCATCCCGGCGCTTTCCGGCGCGTTCGGCCATCTTGGTCAGATCCAGGCGGGCATGGTGGAGGCGCGACCAAACGGTGTTCGTGGGACACTCCGCGATGCGTGCGATCTCTTCGACCGGCACGCCCTCCAGTTCGAACAACACCAACACCAGCCGTTTCTTGGGGTGAAGGCGGTCCAGAAAACCATCGAGCATCAGGGTTCGCGCTGTCGCTTCCGATGGATCGGACGGCGGCGCAGGTGGTTCGCTGAGCAACATCGTCGCCAGCGCGCTTCGAAGTTTTCGCTTCTGGATCATCTTGCCCGTGGTACGAGCCGTGATTCGATAGATCCACGTGGACAACTGCGACTCGCCCCGGAAGCTGGGCAGGCTGCGATAGACGGCCATGAACACGTCCTGGCAGGCATCCTCCCGATCCGGATCACGGACCCCGAGGGCGGACAGAAATCTGTACACCAAGGCCGCGTGGCGTTCGTAAAGCGATCGCCAGGCCCCGCGGTCGCCAGCGCAACAGCGCGCGACCAAATCCGCGTCCGACATGCGGGCGGGGGGGGAGATTCGGTTGAGTCCTGGGGTCTTCAAGGGGATGGTTTCCGTCTGCGCGGCTATTCGTTGCGTATATGTGCCATGGTCCGGATCGTTTTCATTGAAAAAGGACCCCGGTATCTATTCCGAATGACGCATGGGCCCGGGGGGTGCTGAAGATCGTCTGCCCGCCGGGAACGTCGATATCATACCGCGCAATCGCATAGCCTATCGCCGCCCGTGCCCGCAGGTGGACGGGACCCGCTATTTTGAGGCGGTATCCCACCAATGCCTCCAGTCCGGGGGCAAACCTGGCGGACGGAGACTGGGATCCTCCAGTTGCGTCGGCCGTCGCGGAACGAATCAGCAGGTCGACACCGACCACGGCGGCGGGTTCGACCCAACCCGGGCCTGCGGGCAGGCGCAGCGACGCGCCGACACGTGCAGGCAGCCTCGTCAGCGTGGTGGTGCGTGATTCGCCGTTCCATTCGAACGCTGCCTCGATTGGCGGAGCGACGCCGACGCTGAAGATCGCAGCGACGCGCGGGGTCGTTCGGAGCACGTCAACCTCGGCTCCGATGCGAGCTTCGATTTCGCCGGCGGCTCCCTGTCCTGCGGGCATGCGCCATCCCAAGCCCGCCAGGATCAAGGCGGCCCGCGGTGCGGGGGGGGGCAACGAGGCCGACGGGGGAGGTGGCGGCTGTTTTGCGACAACGACGGCCGGGCCAGGGGGATCGGGCAGCGACATATCGGGCGCCTCGTACGTGATTGTGCCCAGGTAGCGTTCGACGATCGTCGCCAGCGTGTCTGCCAGGGCCAGGCAGTCGGCCACGGGGCGACCCCGACCGGGGGCAGGCAGGGTGCGGCGAAGCTGGGTCTCCCCGCGGACGTCGACCAGCGAAAAGCGAACCACGGTACCGTCGGCCGCCACATCGACCAACGCACGCACGACGTCGGTGCGAACTGGCAACGAGGGTTCACCGGGCACTATCACGAAGGCGGGAAAACGTGCCTGCATCGCCTCGGTGACCTGGCGCGCCGAGGGACATTCCTCGTCCGGACCGACCGGCGGCGCAACCAAAACCGAAAACACCGGCAGAGTCGATGCGGCTGATGCAGCCAACGCGGCCAAGGTGGCTAGGGCAATCACGGGCTTGCGGTCAGCTTACCGTTGAACCCTTCACCGGATCGAATGTGCGACGCGGGCCACCACGCGGCGCACCCCCTCATCGAACGCCTCGGGGACGGTCAGCAGGCTGAGGACCAAGAAAGTGGCGCCGCGCAGGTCGAAGAGGTAGCCGGGGTGGACCAGGACGTCATCCTTTTCAAGGAGGGTAAGGGCCCATTCCTCATCTGTGTAAACGGCGGGCACACGAACGATCGCCGACCAACCACCTTCGGAGCTGAGCAGCGTCAAAGGTGAGTCCAGAGCAATCGCGGCGTTGAGACGGCCGCGATTCCTGTTGATGCGCGCGGTGATCAAGCTGCGCGTCGTGGTGCCGAGACGCAGGAGGGAAGGCAAGGCGGCTTGGACGGGAGTTCCGACGGAAAGATAGCTGTCGGCGATGATCTCGAGGCGTTCCAGTGCCGCGTCCGCCGCCTTTTCGGGTCCGCCGACCGCGATCCACCCCAGCTTCATTTGCGGCAGGCCGCAGCCCTTGGAAAGGCCGCCCAGGCTGAAGGTCAGCGCCTCGGTCCGTTGGGCCGCCACGCATCGGACGTGCGGCGCCGCGGCGGTATCCACGTAGTCCGCGAAGACTTCGTCGGCCACCAGGGCCATGCGCGCCGCGGCGGCGCGGCCATCCAGCGCCGCGAGATCAGCAGCTTTCAGCAGCGATCCGGTCGGGTTGTTGGGGCTGACGACCACCAAGGCCCCGATCGGACCAGGGGCGCGGTGGAGCGCATCGTCGATCGTGTCGAGATCCAGCGCCCAGTTCCCGGTCGCCGTCGCGTCGTGAGTCAGTCGATAGGGCAGGGGAGTGACGCCATCGAGCCGCGCGAGGTGGTCGAACAACGGATATCCGGGTTCGGGAATCAGGACTCCATCGCCGGGATCGCACAGCAACTTCCAAAGGAAGGAATACGATTCGCTGGAACTGGCGGTCAGCACCAGGCGGTCGGGATCGATGGGTGTCCCGGCCGCGGCGTAAGCGTCAGCGACAGCGCGGCGCGCAGCTGCCAGGCCACGCGGGGCGGGCGCATAGGTGGCCATCGGGGCGTGGGAGAACGCCTCCGCGAGTGCTTCGCCGCGTTCGCCATTGCCCAGGTTGACGGTGGTCGGGTTCGATTCCGTCAGGTCGAGAAGGGCGTCGCCCGCCTTCCGCCGCGCCGATTCGGCGGCGGCCAGGGGGTTGAAGGTGCGCTGCCATTCGAGGCGGCTGGAAAAGCGCGGTCGCATATCGACGTCTTATGTCCATTTGCGATTTGGCGCTAAAGCAAGGTCACCCTACAATCCGCCCCGCGAGATGGGCCTTGATCTAAGAGATCTGTTGCGGCAGCGGTTGATCGTTCATCCGCGCCTGGCGCAGCAGCAGCTGTGGACCGCGCCGGGGGATGCCGCGCGGCTGGCGGCGGATCTGCCGCCGTTGGTTCCGTTCGGAGGCGCCGCATATGTGGGGGCGGACTGGATCTTGGATTGGGATCACCGCCTTCCCTCCCAGCACGCGCTGTTGCGGCTTGCGGCGTATTACACGGAGGAACGTCAGCGCGAGGCCCACGCGGTCATCGAGCAGCGCCGCATGGACATCGCCAAGGATGACCTGTTTCCCGAGTTCGACGTTCCGGATCTTTCGGCCATTCCGGCCGACGAGTCCTACGAAGCCGAGCTGGAAGTCGGACAACCGCCATCCCGGCTGCGGCTGGTCAGCGACTGGCGCCGGGAGATCGATGACGCCGCGGCCGAGAAGGCGGTGAAGATCGTTCGCGAATCACCGTCGTTCCAGGAGATCAAGGGGCGGACGGCTTTTCGGCCGCCAGGCCTGGGTGATTTGGAGGCGGCCGAGTGGTCGCCGCCCTGCGAGAGCGGACACGTGCGCTGGGGCATCGATGTCTGGTATCTGCTGACCTACAACGGCATGGTCGGCGAGGGACGGGCGTTCCTGGTCGACGGACAGGAACCGTTGGTGGTGCGCGAGCGCGACTTTCAGTTTCGCGCCGGCTGAGACGGCGGAACAGTCGGCGGGCACGTCGGCGTCGACGCGACCCCCGTTTCAGGTTGACAGGGCGTCTTTCGTCGGCACAGATCAGCCGCCTATGAGCCAGCTTGCCTTTCGTCGTGTGCTCTGCGCGAACCGTGGAGAGATCGCCGTTCGCGTCTTCAGGGCGTGCACCGAACTGGGAATCGGAACGGTCGCGATCTTTTCGGAGGAAGATCGCGTCCACCTGCATCGTTACAAGGCGGACGAGGCGTACCTGATCGGCAAGGGGTTGGATCCCGTCGCGGCGTACCTGGCCGAGGACGAAATCGTGGCATTGGCCAAGCGCCACAATATCGACGCCATCCATCCCGGATACGGCCTGTTGTCGGAGCGGGCGTCGTTCGCGCGCAAGTGCCGCGCCGCCGGCATCAAATTCATCGGGCCGACGCCGGAGGCCATCGATTCACTTGGAGACAAGATCGCCGCGCGCAAGATCGCCGAGGCGGCGCGGGTGCCGGTGGTTCCAGGAACCACCGATGCCATTCGCAACGCGCAGGACGCGCGGGCGTTTGCCGACAAGGTGGGCTACCCGGTGTTCATCAAGGCCGCGGGCGGTGGTGGCGGGCGCGGCATGCGCGTGGTGCGCGAGGCGGGTGAGCTGGAGGAATCCCTGGCCCGCGCGCAGTCGGAGGCGCGGAAGGCGTTTGGCGACGATTCGATGTTCGTCGAGAAGTTGGTCGTGCGTCCGAAACACATCGAGGTGCAGATCCTGGCCGACGAACACGGGAATATGGTCCACCTATTCGAGCGTGACTGCTCGGTGCAGCGCCGGCACCAGAAGGTGGTCGAATACGCGCCCGCGTGGTCGTTGCCGGTCGCGCTGCGCGAGCGCATCGCGGTAGACGCGCTGAAGGTGGCGCGACAGGCCAACTACACCAACGCCGGGACGGTTGAATTCCTGGTGGGCGCCGACGGCTCGCACTACTTCATCGAGGTCAACCCGCGCATCCAGGTCGAGCACACCGTGACCGAGGTGATCACCGGGCGCGACCTGGTGCAGGCGCAGATCCGCGTCGCCGAGGGGTACCGGCTGGCGGATCCGGAGATCGGGATCCCGAATCAGGAGGCCATCCAGCAGCGCGGGTTCGCCATTCAAGCGCGCATCACCGCGGAGGATCCCCAGAACGATTTCTTGCCCGACACCGGGAAGATCAACGTTTACCGGCCGGCCGTCGGACTGGGCATTCGGTTGGACGACGGCTCGGGCTACGTCGGGGCGCGGGTGTCGTCCTTCTATGATTCGCTGTTGGCCAAGGTGACGGCTTCGGGTCTGGAATGGCAGTACACCAGGCGAAAACTGGTGCGTGCCCTGCGGGAATTCCGCATTCGTGGCGTGAAGACCAACATCGCCTTCCTTGAGAACGTCCTTGCCCACCCGACGTTTTCGGCCGGCGAGGCGCACACCACGTTCGTCGACGAAACGCCCGAATTGGTGCGTTACCGGCCGCGCAGCGATCGCGCGACACGCATTCTGCGGTACATCGGCAGCATGGTGGTCAACGGCCACCCGACCGTGCGCGGAAAGGCCAAACCGACACCGGGGGCACTGAACAAGGCACCGATTGTTCCCGTTTTTCCCGCTGGTCCGCCGCCGCGTGGGACGAAACAGATCCTGGACGAACAGGGCCCCGAAGGTGTGGTTCGCTGGTTGCGATCCGACCGGCGGGTGCGCCTGTGCGACACCACCTGGCGCGACGCCCATCAGTCTCTGCTGGCGACGCGCCTGCGAACCTACGATTTGGTGCAGATCGCGCGCGCCACCGCGCACCTGGGCGCGGATCTGTTCTCGCTGGAGATGTGGGGCGGGGCGACCTTCGACGTGGCGTATCGCTTCTTGCACGAGGATCCGTGGCACCGCCTGGAGGTCCTGCGGGCGCGGGTGCCGAACCTGCTGTTCCAGATGTTGGTGCGCGGCGCGAATGCCGTCGGATACACGAACTATCCCGACGACATCGTGCGTGGCTTCATTGAAGAGGCGGCCGCCGGCGGCATCGACGTGTTTCGGATTTTCGACGCCCTGAACGACGTCGACAACATGAAGGTGGCGATCGAGGCGGCGCAGAAGACCGGCAAGATCGTCGAAACCGCGATCTGCTACACGGGCGACGTCAGCGATCCGACGCGCACGAAGTACGACCTGGCGTACTACGTGAACATGGCCAAGGAAGTCGTGCGTCGCGGTACCCACATCCTGGCCATCAAGGACATGGCCGGTCTGTTGAAACCGCGCGCCGCGACCATGTTGGTCAAGGCGATTCGCGACGCGGTGGATGTTCCGATTCACCTGCACATGCACGACACGTCCGGCAACGGGATCACGTCGTACATCGCGGCCATCAATGCCGGCGTCGACATCGTGGACACGGCCGTCGGATCGATGTCGGGGATGACGTCGCAGCCGTCGATGGAATCGTTGTTGTTCGCTCTGGACGGGGATCCGCGCGATCCGAAGGTCGATCCCGCGACGATGGAAAAATTGTCGGTCTACTGGGACACCGTGCGCGAGTGGTACGCGCCCTTCGAATCGGGGCTGAAGGCGCCGGCGGCCGACGTGTACCAACACGAGATCCCGGGCGGCCAGTATTCGAACCTGCGCGCGCAGGCCGAGGGACTGGGACTGGGGGCGCAGTCGTGGGAGGGCGTCAAACGCGCCTACGCCGAAGTCAACCAGCTGTTCGGCGACATTCCGAAGGTGACGCCATCGTCCAAGGTGGTCGGCGACATGGCTATCTGGATGGTGAAGCAAGGGCTGGACGGACGCGCGGTTCAGGAAAAGGCGCTTGAACTGACGTTCCCCGCTTCGGTGATCGACTACATGCGTGGTGGCCTGGGCATGCCGCCCGGTGGTTTTCCCGAGCCGCTGCGAAGCCACGTGCTCAAAGGGGCGCCGGTCATGGAAGGGCGCCCCGGCGATTCGTTGCCGCCGTTCGACTGGACAGGGGCGGCCCACGAGATGGAAGTACTGGCGGGCGGGGCCGTGCAGCGGCGAGATGTCGTGTCATACGCGCTGTATCCCAAGGTCTTGCGGGAATACATGGAGCACCGGGCACTGCACGGCGACACGTCGGTGCTGCCGACGCCGGCGTTTTTCTATGGATTGCGCGTGGGCGAAGAAGCCTGGATCGACATCGAGGCCGGCAAGACGCTGATCATCAAGTTGCTGTCGGTCGGTGACGTGGAAGCCGATGGGGCCCGCCAGGTCACGTTCGAACTGAACGGACAGCCGCGATCAATTCGCGTCTTCGATGAATCCGCCAAGGTCACCGGCCCCAAACGCCGAAAGGCCACGCCGGGCCGGCGCGGCGAGGTGGGCGCCCCCATGCCCGGACGCGTGATCGATCTGGTCACGAAGGTGGGCGAGAAGGTCACGGCC
>JANOJB010000278.1:0-7762 GCA_031407985.1 Pseudomonadota bacterium
TGGCTTTCGTCGAGGCGCTGACGGCCACCGGCAGCACCAACATCGACGCCGCCCTGCGCGCGGCGCTGGCATCGCTGTCGCAGGACACGGGCCATCCCCGCTACGTGGTCTTCCTGACCGACGGGCAGCCGACGGTGGGCGAAACGAAAATCGACGCCATCGCGGCCAACGTCCTGACCCAGAACGAGGTGGGCGCGCGCATCTTCAGCTTCGGCATCGGTACCGACGTCAACACCGTGCTTCTGGATCGGTTGGCGCGCGAATCCGCCGGCGACACCATCTACATCTTGCCCCAGCAGTCGGTCGCGGCGGCGGTGCAGACGTTCTTCCAGCAGATCGCCGATCCCGTGCTGGCGGATCCGCGGATGGATCTGGCCGCCTTCGGCATCAGCGAACTGTTCCCCGAGACCATGCCCGATTTTTTTGCCGGACGGACGGTGACGCTGCTGGGACGTTACGCCACGCCGGGACGGTCGCCTTTGGTGCTGTCGGGAACGCGCGACGGACAGCCGTGGTCTGCGACCTTCGACGTCACGTTGCCCGCGTACGCGATCGACACGGGCTACGTTCCGCGCATCTGGGCGTTGCGGCAGGTCAGCCGGCTGCTGTCGAAGATCAAAGAAGGGAACACCGATCCGGCGCTGATCGATCAGGCGGTCCGTCTGGCCACGCGTTTTGGCGTCACCACCTCCTACACGACGTTCACCGCGGACGCCGAGGGCAACGTGGCTATTCGTTACAGCGCGGTTCCCGTCACCCAAAGCGGGGCCGAGGCGGTGGGCGCTTCGTCGTCGCTGCGGGACTACGGCATGAGCGGCTCGGTGCCCGCAGGTGGCGCACCTTCGACGCCCGCGGGCGTGGTCGCGCCGATGGTCGTTCGGTACGTGTCCGATCGGACGCTGCCTCCGCGACAGGGGTACCTGACCGACACAAAACTGGCGCCGGAGGTGACGAACTTCGTGGATCTGGCGTTCGGCAGCGATCGGTATTTCGCGTTCGCGAAGGCCGAGGCGCCTCACGGCGCGGCCGGCCTGGTCGCGACGGGGGCGAACGTCCGCTTCGAACTGCTGGGTCGCGCGTTTCGGATCACCAGCGCGAATGCGTTGCCCACGGGCGCCACCGTCGCGCCGCCCGAATCAACGGACGTTCCGGCCGGGATCTGGCCCGTGCCGGTCGCCGGCGGGACCGCCGTCATCTCACCGCCGACGATCGGTGGCGGGCCCGCGCCCGTCGGAGACATCGCTCCGCCTGGTGGTGGGCCGTCGGGCACGACCGAACCCCGGGCCCCGGGCCTTCCCCAGCGCCAGGGCTGCGCGTGCGCGGTCGCGGTGGGCGAGGGCGCGGGGGCGGCAGGGGGTGCGGGCGTGGGTGGTGCGGGGGGAGCGGCCGTGTCGTTGCTGCTGGCGTCCGCGCTGGTGCTGGCGAGGCGACGGCGGGACCGACGGCGTCAGCCCTGAAGCATCCCGTAGCGTTTTCCCTGCGCGGTCATCTTCACGAAGGCTCGGGCGTCGGAGGCCGTGCCTGAATCCAAAGGCAGCCCGCCTTGCGACGTAGTTACTGCGTAGGTACCCTTACGATCAGTGACGGCGCTTCGTTTCGAATGGGATTCGCGAAAAGCGGCGGAGAATCTCCGCAAGCATGGGGTGTCGTTCGAGGAAGCCCGGACGGTGTTTCTGGACGAGAGCGCGCTGTTGCGTCCAGACGAGGACCACTCGGCCGAGGAAGACCGCTTCAGAGGAGGTTGAGATGAAAAAAAACTACGACTTCGCCAACGCCATCCGGAATCCCTACGTGCGACGGCTGAAGAAGCAACTGACGATCCGGTTGGACGCCGATACCATCAGCTATTTTCAGGCCCTGGCGCTTGAAATGTCCCTTCCCTATCAGACGCTCATGAATATGTACCTTCGGGACTGTGCGGAGACCCAAAAACGCCCGCACTGGGCGACAGCCCAATCGTCGACGCGGGCGAACAAGGCGTCTAGGACGGTCGCTTCAAGCGGCCGCCGCTGAAGACCACCGCGTTGGACGACCAGCATCGCGTTCTGGTGGCGTCGGCGGGACCGACGGCGTCAGCCCTGAAGCATCCCATAGCGTTTTCCCGCGCGGTCATCTTCACGAAGTAGCGTAGACGCGTGGCGAAGATTGTCGGCCGGCGGCGCGCGCCTTCGATCCACGCGATGCGGATGCGCGGGTAGGCCTGGGGAAATGCTTCGTAGTGGTTCCACGCGCCAACGGAGCGGAGCGCGGCGCGAATGTCCGCGGCGACAGTGACGGGTGTGTTGTCGGCGGCGCCTGGCTGGTCGTGTCCGGCCGCGCCCAACGCATTCAGCCCGGGCGGCATCATCAGGTCCGCGGCGATCAGACGGCGCACGCGCGCCAGGTTCGGCTGGGACCATTGGATCCCTTGCGGCGCGGTGAGAAGCGCTGGCAGTAGCGATCGTCGTCCAGCGCGTTGACGGTGCTGTCGATCCAACCAAAACACAGCGCCTCCTCGACGGAGTCACCATAGTCCACGCGCGGTTTCCCGCTGCCTTTCTTGTAGTAGACCAGCCAGACGTGAGGCACGCGCGCGTGGTTCTTCTGGAGCCAGCGGCGCCAGGCGGCGCGGGTGGCGGCGTAGAAGAGCGGCGACGGCGGCATGGACCGACGGTAGCACCTGGTTCGCGGATCCGCTGGAGATGCAATGGCGCCGCTATCACCGCTGAAGTTGGTGGGTCAGACAGCAAGCGCGGGCGGCGTCAGGTGTTTGCTAAAAACGACAGCCAGCGGGAGACTGCGTGCGAATACAAGGCAGAAGGAAACCGCCATGGATCTCGGAACAGGGGTAGCGCTGCTCGGCTCAGCGAAGGTACTTGAAAAGTTGCTGGGGCCAACCGCTGACTACATCGGTATGGGCGCAAAGGATTGCGTTCAGCGACGTCGCGAGAACGTGAATCGAATCTTCGAAAAGGCCACTAGAAAGCTGGGGCCCAAGATCGAGTCGTCCGGGACTGTGCCGCCGCGCGTGATCGAAGGGGTGGTGAACGGAGGCTCATTTTGCGACGACGAACTTGGGGCCGAATACTTTGGCGGCGTCCTTGCATCGTCGCGCAGTGACTCGCCACGCGACGATCGAGGGGCGGTTCTGAATGCCCTAATCACCCGTCTGTCGAGCTATCAGCTTCGCACTCATTACATTCTCTACACAACGGTTCGAAAGCTATTCACTGGTAGTGGTCTTACGCTCACTTTGAAGGACAGACCGAAGCTGCAAACGTTCGTGCCGTATAGTGTCTACGCTCAGGCGATGCAATTCTCCGGTAGTGAAGGAGATCAACCCGTGGGCATGCTTGAGCACGTCTTCTTCGGACTCTCCCGAGAGTCGCTTATCGAAAGCTTCATGTATGGGCAGGCGGAGGACCTCAAGGAGCGATACCCGGGGGCGACGGACGAAGGAATTCTTTACACCCCGACAGTACTCGGGGCTGAGCTGTTCCTTTGGGCACACGGGCATTCATCTGCATCGGCCATCGATCTGCTTGATCCTGGGAACGCCTTCAGCATCGACGTTTCGGTCGTCATTCAGAACGGCCCGTGTGCGACGAGGCCTCTGCCTAACCAACCAGGCGTTGAACCCGACGGGCCTTCGGCCAGCGGGTTAACGCCACGACGTTAGACCGACCTGAGAAGGTGACCATGTCGCGCGACAGCTGGAAGATCACAGCGGTAGTTCTTGGCTCGCTCGTAAGCATCGGCGGGACACTGATTGTCGGGACCCTGATTATGGTGGTCGCCAGCGCGAGCCTCGTTGCGGGCGGTGTTTCGCACGATCAGGTCGGCAACCGGATGATGTCGTTCAATATGCTTGCGATACAAACGGTTGTAGGAACAGGGTTCATCCTTCTGGGTGGCTACGTCGCAGCGCGGACCTCCAAAGTGAGGCAAGTACAGCATGCCTTGGCGAGCGGGATTCCGTGGGTTCTTCTTGGACTCGTCCTGGGCAGGGGAGCACAGCCAATAGGGTTTTGGGTCTCGTTCTACGTGTTGCTGTTCCCCTCTGCGGCTCTCGGTGGTTTTTGGGCACGGTCACGAAACCGGGTTCTTCCATCGGGGACGTTCCAACCGCGATAGTGACTGGACATCGTGATGCCTGAAGCGATCGTAATTGCGGGTGCCAACGGTGCGGGAAAAACGACGTTCGCGCGAGAGCTGATCCCCGCGCTGTATCCAGATGTTGAGTTTCTCAACGTAGACGAAGTTCAGAGCGAGGACGCGACATTCGGGCATCCCGTTGCGGCGGGTCGCGAACTGCTGCGGCGGCTGGGCGAAAAGGAGGGACATCGGGGAAGCTTCGCCATCGAGACCACGTTGTCGTCGATCATGTACGCGAGGCGAATGCGTTCCTGGAAGACTTGGAACTACCATGTCTCGCTTCACTTCATCGAGTTGCCCTCCGAAGACTTCGCGGTGCGACGTGTGGCCATGCGCGTTGCTGCCGGCGGGCATGCGGTACCTGAATCAGACGTAAGGCGGAGGTATCACCGCGGATTGGCCCTCTTTGAGCAGGTCTACAAGCCTCTCGTTGACGAGTGGTATCATTGGTTCAGCGATGACGGTGGAATTCGACTTGGCCAGCACCAGCAGCGATGAGCGGATGCCCTCGAAGATCGAGGTATTGCTTGAGGCCGCTCGGCGTGCGAACTGGGATGCTCTCCACGGCCCCAAGCACCTCAGAGCTGGGCGGTTCCGATCTGTCTCCAGTACGGCAGCTCGCAGGAACGCGGAGGGCGCTGCCCAGCCAGCCGTTGCAGACGGCGCTTCGCGCCGCCGCTGAACGGCAGTATCGTTCGCCGGATTCTTGGGGATGCGATGCGTAATGACGGTGTTGGGAACATCGTTCATACTCGCTGAATGACGAAGCGTCTGCAGAGCATCGGAAATAGCGCGGGGATCATTCTCGACAAGCCGATTCTCGAGCTCCTGAAGATCACGTCCGAGACCGACCTCGAACTCACGACCGATGGGCGAAGCCTGATCATCACGCCGCATCTGGTCGGGGATGCAAGGCGCAGCCGCCTCGCGGGGGTTCAAGCCCGAACGCTCAAGAATCACGAGCGCACCTTTCGCAAGCTCGCGAAGTGAACGAGAACCCGCCAAGTTTCCTGACGGTCGACGAGGTCTGCGAACTCCACGTCGATCAGATTCGCCTGTTCGGCGGGACCGAAGGTATTCGGGATCGAGGTGGTCTGGAATCTGCCGTTGCTCAGGCGCAGGCCGCCTTCGGCGGGAACCAATGGGCCTCGCACGACCTCGCGCCTTTTGTCGAGGCTTGTTGTCAGGTAGCCACCGAACCGCGCGTTGCAGCGCTTGCGCGCCGCCGGTGAAAGCGGGATCGTTGCCGCACGAACGATGCTCAAGGACCTGACGACAGATCAGATCGTGTTGGCCCAGTTCATGTCCGAACTGTCAGAGAAGGCCTACTACGCGGGGTGGATATCCAGTCTTGAGTACGCGCTGTGGCAGGTGGTTCTCGGCCAGCGCGGCGACTACGGTTACCTGACTCTCAGTTCGGAGGATGCGGTCAAGTTGCGAACTTTGTCTGAGGCATGTGGTGGCTGGATCGTCTTCGACCACGAGAGGGAAGAGACGTGGCTGCCGATCTCGGACTGGGAGACCAGATTCTTGAGCTGGCAGACAAGTCATCCGGCGGCCGGAATCGACGGCTAACAGACAGGACATTGCGCCGCTCGAGGCGGCCACGCCTGGACGGTTCACGTCGTGCGTTCGTCAGCCTGGTTCTTTTTCGAAGAACAACGCTGCAACGGGCTCTGGCCAGTCAGCGGCGCGGTTGGTCTCGCGGTCGACATAGGTCACGGTCATCAGACATCGGGAGACATCCTTGCCCGCGCCGTCGATCATGGCGCAATCGATGATCGCGTCGGTCCCACTGAATTCGCGCACGCACGAACGAACGGATCGTTATCTCTTGGTCGCCACGAGCCGGTCGAATGAAGTCGACCTCGATCCGACGCACGACGGCCAGGAACGGCAGCGTAGCCAGGGCCTTCATGTCCCAACCGAGCACGTCTCTCACGCCCTCCATACGATGATCAACGTGGTACGCCGCGTACCGCGCCGTGCGAAAACCGGATTCGGTGCGTGGTCTGAAAGACGATGGGAGCCCGCATTTCGCGCGCCAAGATAAGGCACAAGCACGCGGCGCGCACGGAAACGGCGGAGTTCCAAGTGCGGGGAATCCGACGCGCCCCCCAGACAACGACTGGTCAGGGCGCGCCGTACGTTCACATTAGCGGGGACGGAAACTACCCTGACCGCGGCCGCCTTTCGTATTCAGCAGCGGGCGCATCGCCTTGGTGAACGCCTTTGTGAACTTGACGTCAGTCTTCGGAACCCATGTTTTAGCCATGTGGACAGGGTGCGCGTTCTGGACCAATAGCGCCAGCTTTGCCGGTGCCAAACGACACGGGGGCGACGTTCTTCGCGTCAGAACACCTCCAAATGCATCTTTCCCCTTGCCATCGGTGGCGCGATCCGGTGCGAAGTGGGGCTGCCTTCCCACAGAATGCGAAGATCCCACGACCGGCCGGTGCCAACATGCGCCCATGCAGCGCACATATGGTCCTGGATCGCACGAGACCGGCTCACGGTCGATGCTGCCAGTGAATCTTCCTTCGCACGCCTACGGCCTATCGCGGACCTTGCTGTTCGCCATGTTGATCCTGGCCGGATGCACGGGCGGCAGTGCCGGCAACAGCGGCGGCAACGGAACCGGTGGCGGCGTGTCCAGCTCTGGCGGCGTGTCCAGCGGTGGTCGCAACGGAACCGGCGGCGGCGCGTCTAGCGGTGGCGGCACAGGAAGCGGGGCCAGTTCGGCGAGCGGCGGCAGCTCGGCCAGCGGCGGCAACCCGGCCAGTGGCGGCACGATGGGTCCTGGCGCGGGAGGCAGCGCCACGGGTGGAGGCGCGGGCAACACCAGCGGCGGTGCCACCGGAACCGGAGGCCTGGGCACGACCGGCGGCGCTGGTGCGGCGGGCCGCATAGGGACAGGCGGCGGTGGCCGCGCCGGTACGGGTGGCGCTGCGGGCGGCGGTGGCGGCGCCGGCAGTGGAGGCAGTGGGGGAACCGGCGGTGCCGCGGGTGTGGCCGGCCGCGCCGGCACCGGCGGCAACGCGGGCAACATGGGATCAGCCGGCGCGTCCGCGCTGCTGGTGCCCGCGCAGGGGGCGCTGCTGGGTTTCTTCGTCGGTACGGGCACGTTTGCCCAACTGGAAACCACGCTGGGGCGGAAGGCCGCCATCATTCACAACTTCTACGGTTGGACCAACGACTGGACGACCCGCCTGGCGGGCGATTTTGCGGGCGGCAGAATTCCCCTGATCACCTGGGAGGCCTGGATGAACGGTGTCGGCACGTCGCTGGATGACATCATCAACGGCGTTCACGACACGATGATCCGCGCACGGGCGCAGGCCGCGAAGAACGTCGGCCAGAAATTTTTTCTACGTTGGGGGCACGAGATGAACGGCAACTGGTACCCGTGGGATGGCTTTCACAACGGCGCCAACACCGCCGCCAACACGAAATTCATTTCCGCGTATCGACACATTCACGACATCTTCACCACCGCCGGAGCCACCAACGTTTTGTGGGTCTTCAGTCCCAACGTCGACAGTGTCCCCGGCGATGCCTGGAACCAGTGGAGGAACTACTACCCGGGTGACGCCTACGTCGGCTGGGTGGGCTTCGATGGCTACAACTG
>JANOJB010000298.1:0-13737 GCA_031407985.1 Pseudomonadota bacterium
TTCCAGGCCGTCCAGCTGATCTTCTTCGCGTTCATCCAGTTGTGCCAGGTCTGCGCTTCTTCCAGGCACAGCGTGGGGTGCGCGGCCGTGCCGCCGTCGGCATCGGTGGCTCCCCATTCGGTGACGAACACGGCGGCGCCCAGTGCCCGGGCGGCGTCAGCGCGCGCGCGCAGCGACTGGGCGTGTGTACACGAATAGAAATGCAACGTGTACATCAGGTTGGATCCGACGACGGGAATGCGTGCCGCCTCGTCCACGTTCTGGGACCACGACGGCGTTCCCAGGATGATGATGTTGTCGGGGTCGACCGCGCGGATCGCGGCGACCACCATGTCGTGATACGGCTTGACGACGGTCGCCCACGCGACGCCCTGCGGCTCGTTGAAGGGCTCGTACAGAACGTTGGGTGTGTCGCCGAACTCCTGGGCCATTTCGGTGAAAAACGCGACCGCTTGCGCGGCGTGATCCTGTGCCACGTGATCGTGCCAGTCGATGATCACGTACAGTCCCAGGGCGATGGCGTTGTTGACGATGGTGCGGACGTCGGCCTTGGCCTTGACGGGGTTCGCCAGATAGGACGGCCCCGAGGCGTCGACCCCCATGGCGGCGCGAATGACCGATGCGCGCCAGTCGTCGCGCAGGAACTGCAACCCGGGGCCGCTCAGCGCGTACCCGGTGGTTTCCCAGTTCAGCCACATGCTGCTGGGGCCTTTCAACTGAATCGCGGTGCCGGTCTGGTCGACCAGGTCGGTGCCCGACACCCTTAGCTGGCCGTGGCGCTGCACGGGCGTCATGCCATCGCTGCTGTCCGGGCCTGGGGCACCACCCGAGTCAACCTTGCTCCAGTCGATCTCCATCGGGGGGGATTTTGCGCACGAGGCGCAAAGAAGCAGCGCGATGATCAGTGGTGTTGCGAGTGCGACGCGGCCAACTGGCTTTATGGACGGGTGAAATGAAACGGCAAGATCGCGCAAGCGGGCTCCTTCAAGAACAGGGGGAGAGTCGTGGATTCCAGCGGATACCGGTCCCTTGTGTGAGTCGCGGCGACCAGACGGCGGCGCAAGGATTACGTGACCACCTGGCTTCTTGCGTCGAAGGGGCCGCGTCAGGATTCTGTCTCGACTGGCCGTGGCGTTCCGCGGTTCAGCACGCTTCCCGTGAGGCGAATCAAGCCGTTCGGGCGTCCAGTGCGGCCCGCACCTTTTCCGCCAACTCGTCGTGGCTGAAAGGTTTCTGCAGGAACGCCGCCCCGATCTCACCGATGCCCTTGTCGGCGAACACGTCGGCGGTGTACCCGGACATGAAAACGGTGGCCAGCCCTTGATGGATTCGCCTCAACCGCTGATGCAGGCTGTAGCCGTCCAGTCCGGGCAGCAGGATATCCGTCAGCAGCAAATCGAATTTCAGGCCGCCCTCGGCCCGTTGCAGAGCGTCGTCGCCCCTCCCGGCGGATTCGACCTTGTAACCCAGGATCTCCAGCAGCTTGCGGGTCAGCCGCTGTGCGAGGGCGTCGTCTTCCACAAGCAGGATGGTTTCGTTGCCGCCTCGTTGCCGCGTGGGCGTCGCTTTGCCTAAATCTTCTCCAGGTTCGCCTCTGGGCAGATAGATATCGAACGTGGATCCCTGTCCCGGTGTCGATCGAACCTGTATGAACCCGCCGCTTTGTTGCACGATGCCGTGGACCACCGCCAGGCCCAATCCGGTTCCCGCGCCGATCGGTTTCGTGGTGAAGAATGGTTCAAAAATGCGCCCGACGATTGCCGCATCCATGCCGGTGCCTGAATCCTGAACGCCCAATCGAACGTACGATCCAGGTCGCGCTTCCGGATGCTCGTGTCGGGCGCTTTCGTCGACCTCGGCGCCGGTCACCGTGAACCGCAACCGACCGCCGCGCGGCATGGCGTCGCGCGCGTTCAAGGCCAGATTCAGCAGGACCTGCTCCATCTGTGTGCGATCGGCGCGAATGAAGTGGGCTTCGTCCGCCTCGGGAAACTCAAGCTCGATGTCCTCGCGGATCAGGCGACGCAGCATGCGCGTGGTGTCGGCAAGGAGAAGGTTCAAATCGACCACCGTGTGCGCGATAGGCTGGTGCCGGCTGAAGGCCAGCAACTGCCGCGTCAGGCCGGCGCCGCGAGAAACCGCTTCGCGCAGATCGTTCAGGTCGGCCAGGTTGACATCCCCGGGACCCAGACGGTGGGTAAGCAGATCGGCGATACCGGCGATGCCGGTCAGCAGATTGTTGAAATCGTGAGCGATGCCACCCGCCAGTTGGCCGACGGCCTCCAGTTTCGCCGACTGCGCGAGCTTGGTTTCCATCAAACGGACCTGCTCCTCGGCCAGGCGCGCCTGTTCCTGCATGCGTCTTTCGGCGGTGATGTCGCGGGTCAGCACCGATGCGTGGGTAACAACGTTCCCTTCGCGGATGGGACCGACCAAAGACGAAAACCATTTGTCCATGCTGGGAACGTAGACGTCGTAAGACGCCGCGCGACCATCGTTGAACACCGTATCGAAGGCCGCCTGCATCGCCGGGTGATCGTCCTTTGAGACGAAATCGAATGGTGTTGCCTTGCCGATGAGCGCTTCCATCTCCAAACCGGGCGCGACGAAGTTCACGAACGTGTACTTGTAGGCGCGATCGATGACGACCACGAAATCGAAGGGATTCTCGACGATGGACCGCCACCGCTGTTCCGATTCGGCCAATAGCCGCTGGCTTTCGCGCAGTTCATCCTCCGCCCGGACCCGCGCGGTCACGTCGTGGGCGATCCCCAAGAACCGGCATGTGCGTCCGGCCGCGTTTCGCGTGAGCACCGATTCCCAGGCATGCAGCCACAGCCAGTCGCCCAAGGCCGTTCGCACGCGGAACTCGATCTCGACAACTTGGCCTTCGGCAAGGTTCGCCATCTCGGCGTGGTGGGCGACGACCCGAGGTATGTCGTCGGGGTGGACGATGCTGGCAAGCAGGTGCGACCCCATCGCGCGCACTTGCTCGGGGGAGTAGCCGAGCAACGCCGCCAAAGGGCGGTTGGTAAAGACGTTGCGCTGTTCGATGAGGTCGTAGACGTAGACCAGACCAGGGATGTTTTCACCCAGACGGTCGATCAAACCCGCCTCGTGGAACAGGTCCGAGAGACGCTTTGTCGGTTCCTCGGCCATGCTTCCTTTCGAAATCCACAGCAGGATACTCCCCTCGGTCAGCGGTTCATAGGCGCGCAGGTCGAGGTCGATCGAGGTCTGCCGGGACTACACCGTCGGTCGCGGGGCCGCCGCTCCCGCTCCCGCCGCCAACAGGCCGTCCGCGATATGGACGACGCGCCGGGCGTGGCCCACCACACGCGGATCGTGGGTCGAGAACAGGAACGTCACGTGTTTTTCCCTGTTCAAGTTCAACATCAGATCGATGATCTGCTGACTGGTCACCGAATCCAGGTTTGCCGTCGGCTCGTCGGCCAGGACCAGTTGCGGTTCGGTGATCAGGGCGCGCGCGATCGCGACGCGCTGGCGTTGGCCACCGGACAGTTCGTCGGGCTTGTGGTGCAATGAGTCCTGCAGGCCGACGTCGCGCGCGATACGCAGGGCGCGTTCCCGCAGGGGCTTGCGCGCGTCGCCACGAATCAAGCAAGGGAACTCGATGTTCTCGGCGACGTCCAGCACCGGGATCAGGTTGAACAACTGGAAGATGAAGCCAATCTGCCGGTTGCGGATGTCGGCCATGTCGTTGAAATCGCGGCCGGACAGTTCGGCGCCGTTCAGCTTGTAGGAGCCCGCGTCCATCTTGTCCAGACAACCGATGATGTTCAGCAAGGTGGTTTTGCCCGAGCCGGATGGACCCATCACCGCCGTGAATTCACCCGCCTCGATGTCAAGGTCGACGCCTTTCAGCGCCGGGACCTCGGTCCGTCCCAGTTTGTAGGTCTTCTTGACAGCGCGGAGCTGAACGATCGGCATCGTGGTGTTCCTGTTCAGAGGTGGTCGGTGCGACGGGGTCAGTAGAACACACGGGCGCTGACCAGCCCGCGGTAGTCGACTGGGGCAAGGCCATACTCCGCCTGGTGGGCCCCGCCGACATCGGTGGGGAACGCGGCGGGGATTGGGACGAACATTTGAGCTGTCAAACTGAGCCATTCACGCGCTTGCCAGACCATCTGCGGTGAAACCTGTCCCGACAGATCCTGGAGGCTGGCGATCAACGTCAGGTTCAAGGTGAAATCGTCGCGGATCCGCGGCTTCACGTAGTTGACGAACAGGTACTGCCGGCGCTGTGGTTCGAATACGAACTTCTGGGGTGTTCCGGTGCCCAGTTCCGTGCCGGTCGCGGAACCGGGGATCAGGCCCGCCGGAACCGGCAACCCTGCCGCTCGCGCGTCGCGAGCCAGGGCCAGCCCCTGTAGAAAGGCACGCCATTCGGTGTCGGAATATCCGTCGGTGTACAGCGCATAGTCGGCACCCAACATGGAATCGTCTCCAAAGGTGTAACGCGCGCCGATGATTCCCCTGATGACGGGCGTTCCAGTTTCAAGTTTGTCGCGATCCGCGATCGGCGTGCCGGCGGCGAGACACGTGGTCGCGGCAGCCATGTCGGCGACGCAGTTCGGGTTCACGTACAGGCGCGACGATCCGAGCTGTCCCAGCGCCTCCAGGTGAACCTCCAGAGCCTTGCCCACCAGACGCGAGATGGACAGGCCCACGCGGCTTTTGGTGCGAAACGCGTCGTTGTACAAATTGGTGAACACGTACTGAAAGTTGATGTCGGTGTCGGCGACCAGCGCGTAAAGACGGGCGGCACCCGCCACGTGGGCCTGACCATCATCGCGCGGGTCATAGGTGGGGTAGACCACCAGACGCGAGGGTACGCCGGCGTATTCGTCGAGGACCTTGGCCGCCGCCACCAGCGACACTGTGACGCGTTCGCTGGGGAACTCGACCCGCGTCAGCCACGCGCCGGCGCGCTGAAGCGACGGATCGGTGGGATCCTTCGGAGGGTTCAGCAGATCCATGGGATTGATCAAGAATCCCGGGCCCCAGACGACGCGCTTCTTGCCCAGCGTCACGTTGAAGTGATCGGAAAAACTGTGCGACCCGTACAACTCGCTGATCACGGCCAACGGGCGATAACCCGCCACGTCATGCTCCGGTCCACGATAGAAACCCGCCCGCTGAAAAAAGAACGACGCATCGGCCAGCACCAGCGACCTGGAACCACCGCGCAACCTCAGCTGGAAGTTTCCCTCGGTGAGGTTCGTCAGCCCCGGAACGTCGTCGGCCGGCAGCAGTCGATCGGTCCGGACGTGCTGGCCGGTGAAGCGGGTGTCCAGGTATCCGTTGACGATGGTCTCCAATCGTGGGGCCGGCGCGCCGGTCGAACCCTCGGGCGTTTCCAGGGTGACAGCGGCTTCGGGGGCCGCGATCGGGGGGGGGGAGGGCGGCGTTACCAAAGGGGACACCGTGGCGGCGAGCGCGGCATCGGGCGCGCCGCCGGCATCGGGCGCGCCGCCGGCATCGGCCCATGCCATTCCCACGCCGAGCTGCAGCGCGATCCCAGCGATGATGGTAAGCCGGCGCATCACCGCCCGAGATCGTCGAGAATGAACCGCGCGGGTGCCGGCGCGACTTTGACATTCATGGTCTCAACCACCATGACGCTGAAGCGTTTCACCGCCAGCATGTTCTTCATGACGATCTTCGCCGGCCGCTTGAACCCTCCGTAGTTCTTGATCTCCGAAAACTCCGCCATGCGCAGCATCTTCCCGCTTTGCGAGTAGTACTCGCCCTTGACCGGCATGAAGTCAGACCGGCGTACCCACAGCTTGATGCGATCGTAGGCGGCGTCGGTGTTCTTGGCCTTCAGTTCCAGTTCCCACGCGTCGGGGATCGCGCCCGGTAGCACGACCTTCGCGGCGTAGTCGGCCTGGTAGTGGACCCGCAAAACGTCCGCGTTGTTGAAGTCGCCACCCTGGAACGACTCGCGCGACGCCAGCCGCGTGGGCTTCTTCAGGTTGGGCAGATAGATCCACAGATTTTCACCCTGGCGCAGCATTTCTTGCCCGCGCACGGCGGCCGGTTCCGAGAACCACAACCGGAATTTTTCGGTACCGTTCTTCAGAATCCGCATCTTGTACGTCCGCGTGCTGTCGTCGTCGCGGTGGGCGGTCATTTGGGTCACCGACTCGAAGTTATCGGGGCCCATGATGGCGTCGTACTTCTTCAGAAGGTCGTCGGCCGTAGGCGCTGCGGTCGCCGGGGGCGTGGCGGACGTTCTTCCTGTTGCGGCGGGCTCGACTGCCAACAGGACGGTGATGGCAAGGATGGCGTTCATCGGATGTGGCTCCTTGGTCTTTCGACTTTCAAACGGCGCGCAGGGCATCCACCGGGCGCAACCGGGTGGCCTTCCAGGCCGGGTACAACGCCGCCCCCAATGCGCCCACGATCGACGCGGCCACGGCCAGAACGATGATCACCGGAGGAATCACGGGAACCAGGTGGTAACGCGCGACGCGGCTGCCCGGCGCGGCGATTGCGAATCCCCCGCGCGCAGTGACAATCGCCACAACGGTACGCGCCACGGCCGCGCCCAGGCCCGCCCCAAACGTAGCCAGGAACGCCGCTTCGACCAAAAACAGCGCGCCCACGCTGAACCGCCGCATGCCCAGGGCCATCATGGTGCCGATCTCGCGCGTACGTTCCAGGACGCTCATGACCATGGTGTTGACGACGCCGAATACGACGATGATCAGGAACACCACCGAAACGATTCCGATGATCGTGCGCTGAAAAGAGATCACGTCGGCCAGGTTTGGCAGCAACTGAGACCAAGTCTCGACTTCATAGTTGTCTCCCAATGCCGTACGCAGGCGCGCGGCGACGGCGCCGACCTCGGCAAGGTCGTTTATGCGCACGGCGTACTCGGTCACGCGTCCGGGCATCGCCAGCAGTTTCTGGGCGTAGCCGAGCGGTACGTGGATGAAGCGCTTTGACTCGAAGACGTTGACGTTCTCCAGGGTTCCGCTGATGTCCAGATCCATGGCGTTCTGTCGTCCCGCCTGGGTGGTCGCCTGAAGGATCACCGAGCCACCCAGCTTGATGCCCATCGCCGCCGCCAGTTCGCCGCCGATGACCCCCGCGGTCGGCGCGGCGGAGGCGATCGGTTTGCCCGCGATGTCCTTCGCTGCCCACGGCAGCGTTGGGTACTCCTTGTCCGGATCGAGGCCGCGCGCGATGAACATCGTTCCTTCGCTGCCGTTGTTGACCATGCCGCCGAACACCAACCGGGGCGCGACCGAAACCACTCCCGGCACGGCGCGCATGCGTGACTCCAGATCTCCCCCCTGCGCCAGATCGATCTTCAGCGGCTGGTTGTCCTTCTGATCGGCGTAACCCTTGCCGTGGATCTGAATGGCGCCCATCCGCGCGAAGACGACGTCGTTGACCATCAGCGTGCCCAGCCCGTTGCCGAACGCGGCCAGCAGCACGGTCAGCGCGACGCCGAAGAAGATCGCCCCCAACGTCAGCGCGCTGCGCGATCGGTTTCGGCGCACGTTGCGTGCGGCCAGGCTGATGAAGGTGATGAGTTTGCCCATTCCTGATGACGGTTGTGAGGTGCGCGCGTTAGGTATGGGCGTGCGGTTACTGCCCGGCCAGGGCCTGCACCGGCCGCAAACGGCTGGCGCGAAAGGCCGGATAAAGAGCGAACAGGCCCGCGCCCAGCGTCGCCACCAGGATGATTTGTCCCAGATAGAGCGGCGCGATGAAGGGCGTCAGCAGAAACGGGATCCGCGATCCCGGAAAGCCGAAGCTAAGGCCGCGACGGCCGAGGAGCGAGACCACCGCCAGCCCGGTGGCGCCACCCAGCGTTCCGCCGACGGCGCCGATCGCCAGCGCCTCGACCACGAACAGCGCCAGAATCTTCGAACGCTTCACGCCAACGGCCATCATCGTGCCGATTTCGCGCGTGCGTTCGATGACGCTCATCAACATGGTGTTCGCCACGCCCAAAAACATCAGCAGCATGAACGCGTAGGCGATCATGGTGATCACGAAGTTCTGCCGTTGCATCGTCTGGCGCACGAACATCGCGACGTCCGACCACGTATGGACCTCGTAGTCCGGACCCAGGCGGCGGCGCAGCCCCGCCGCGATAGCGTCGGCCTTCTCGACGGGCGTTACCCCGACCGCAATCTCCGTGGCGCGTCCGTCCATCTTCAACAGCTTCTGCGCCAGCGCCAGAGGCACCATGACAATCTTCTTTTCGCCGGGCACCGTCAGGTTCATCAACGCCGCCACCCGGACCGGCTCGCCGGACAACGCCCCGTCACGATCGGGCGACAGCAACGACGCCTCGCCACCTATCTTGACGCCGATGGACCGCGCCAGATCGAAGGTCAGCGCGATGCCGTCCCGGTTGCCGGACTCGAAGAAGCGCGCACCCGGCTCCAGCGTTTGTTCCCGCAGCGGCGTCACGCCGCGCTCGGCCACCGGGTCGATCGCCATCGCGGCCATGAACAGCGTTTCATCCCCCGTGCTGACCATGCCCGCGAAATTGATCCGCGCCGCCGCCGCGTGAACACCGGGTTCGGCCAGAACCTTGGGCAGAACGTCGGCGACCACGAAGTCCAATGTCAGCGGGGTCGCCAGCACGTTTTCCATGTAGCCCTTCTTGTGGACCTGGACGGCGCCGGTCTGACCTTCGGCGACGTTCGTGACCAGGGCCCGCTGCAGGCCGTTCAGTAGCCCGCGCATCGACACCATCACGCCCACCCCCACGAACAGGGCAGCCAGGGTGATCAACGTACGCCGCCGGTTGCGGGCGACGTTGCGCAGTGCGATCCGAATGAGAGTCCACATGACTGGGTGGCGACGTTACCACCCGGCACCGCGAGATCCCTGATCCGGCAACTGGTGAATCTTCACCAGGTCATGTTGACGATCGGTAGCATCATGGTTCGGGCCTGGGAATGGGTCGTGAACCCTCGGAATCGTTCGGCGGGCCAGGAAGGCAAACCATGCGCCACGATGGTGCGGTCGACAACTGAGCGACGTCGCGGCAGGTCCCGCGTTTGTACGCGCCAGACACGGCCGTCTCGGAGTTCCAGGAACAGGTTGGTCGGAAACAGCCAAAGCAACGATCTGGCCATTCCTAACCGCGATTGCGCGGACGTCCATTCACCTTGACCATGGCGACCGGGCGATGGACAAATGCCCGCCTTCGAACGGCGCCATCTGTTGGCGTGTGTTATCGGCAAAAGGGAGACTCGTTCAATGAACACGTCACGGTTTGGCGCGGTTTTGGGGGTGTTGTTTGTGGGCCTCTTTGGTTGCGGGGGCGGCGGCTCCAGCACCCCGGGAACAGGAGGACGTTCATCCTCGGGCGGCTCGTCCTCGGGCGGCTCGGGAACTGGCGGATCAGGCACCGGCGGATCAGGCACCGGCGGATCGTCCTCGGGCGGATCTAGCTCGGGTGGATCGGGCCCCGTCGACGGTGGTCAAGACATGGCCGCGGGCGGAACTGGCGGTTCGCAACCGGATGGTGGTGGTGGATCCGTGGGTGGGGGCACGGGAACGGCCGGCGCCGCGGGTTCCACGACGATGACCCTGGCGCAACTGTGCGGCAGCGCGGTCGGGGGGGCAGCGGGCGGCGCGGGCGCGTCCGCCGTGACACTCACGTTTACCAACCAGGCCTATGCGGGCGACCCAAGGGTCGTGCCCAGCGAAGCGATCTTCAGCTACATCAACAGCGTGGATGATCCCCACACCCAAGTGCTTCGTTTGCACAACGGTGGAACGGACGCGGTCGAGATCACCAGCCTGCAACTGGTCGACAACACCCGACCACCGGCCGCCAATCCTCCGTCGACACCTGGAGCCCGGGGAGGAACGCTGTTTCCACTGAACTACGGCCACGTCAGCCTTCCCAGCGCTTTCAAGATCACGACCGCCGCCACCGCGCCGGTGATGTTGGCGGTGGGCGCGGATCTGGATGTCACCGTGCAGTTTTTGTCGACGAAAACCAATCCACCCGATCGGATGTTGAACATCGGCGGTCAAGCCGTCAGCGCCGTGCTGGTCGCGCAGACCGCGGGTGGTTGCGTGCCGGCCGGGTTGTACGGGATCGGCCTGTGGAACAACAGCGAAACCGCTCCGGACGCCGTGACGGGTCTGCCGTCGAACAACTGGGCCCGCTATGAGCCCACGTTCGGTCAAATCGTTTCCACCCTTGGCTACAAGGTCAACCTGGGCGCGCAGTTCATTCAGTTGCTGAACACGAACGACATGAGCATTCCGGGCGTCGGATTTTCGACCGAGGAGATCCAGGTTCACAAGTTCGTGAGGGCCGATGTGGCCGCCCCGGTGCAGTTGTTGGCGGTTGCCAGGTTCGCGCCGCCGACCGACATGCCGTTCGGTTGGTACCCGATCGGTTCGTTGACGGGTGCCGCGACCCCCGGTGCGGGCGGTGGCGCGGGTGGCGTGGGTGGTGCGGGTGGTGCGGGTGGTGCGGGTGGTGCGGGTGGTGCGGCGGGAGCGGGGGGGCGGGGCGGCGGTGGTGGCACGACCGGCGCGGCCGGTGCGTCGCCGACCGTGACCGACGCGCAGCCGCGGGCGATCCCGGCGGATTCGACGCAGGAAGCAACCCAACCGGCACCGCTGAACGTTGTGGCCACGATGCTTTCCAGCCCGCGCGGCGTCGATTGGAACACGTCGAACTACAGCATTCAGGTGCTGCCGCCGCTGAAACCCGGCAGCGAAGGAACGACGTTCGATCCCGGCACAGCGGCCTTCGGCCTGTGGGCGTTCACGAATCAGCGAACGGTCGGCAATCCCAGTTCGGCGGGAGTCGCGTCACCCAGCGTGAACAACGGCGACTACAACTACTCGGAAAACGCGCTGAACATCCCTCCCGCCGGAAGCCACCGGTTGCGCGTGTATCCCCTCAAGGATCGCGCGGGCGTGTTGGTTCCGAACAGCTATCTCCTCGGCTGGGAAGAGGCCGGCAACGGCGACTACCAGGACTTCGTGTTCGTGCTGAAGAACGCCCGACCCGCGCCCTGACCCGGCGTCGATGGCGATCGCGACGCCCCCCGGCGGCGTAACCGCGCTGGAAAGTCATTATACTCATGGCATACTTATGGCATGAGTAAGAGGTTGCAGGTGGTCATGGCCGACGCCGAGCTCCGAGGATACGAGCGCGCGGCGCGTTCGAAAGGGCTGACGCTGTCGGAATGGGTCCGTGCGGCTTTGCGGACGGCTCGGGATAGGGATCCAGTCGTCTCGCCCGACAAAAAGCTGGCCGCCATCAGGGTCGCGTCCCGTCACCGCTTCCCCGCGCCGGACATCGACCAGATGCTGGCCGAGATCGAACGTGGATACGGTCAGGGCCTCGGCGGGTGATTCTGATCGACTCCAATGTTCCGATGTACCTGGTCGGCGCCGATCACCCCCACAAGGTGGATGCCCAGCGGCTGTTAGAGCGGTGCGTGGCGGCGCGTGAGCGTCTGGTGACAGACACGGAAGTGCTGCAGGAGATTCTGCATCGCTATGTGGCCATCAACAGACGGGAAGCGATCACGCCGGCCTACGAAGCGCTACTGTCCATCGTGGACGAGGTCTTGCCGATTGAGTTGCCGATCATGCTCCGCGCGCGCGAGATCGTTCTGGCGCGCGCCGACGCGTCCTCCCGTGATGCGCTGCACGTGGCGGTGATGGAGCATCATCGAATCGAAGAGGTCTTGACGTTCGACAAAGGGTTCGACGGTTTTCCCGGAATTCGCCGGGTGGTTTGAACTCTTTCCCCACGGGGACACGGGGATCCCCGATTTCCGCGAGCCGCGAGCGCGTGGTGGCGGTACCTGAGGAACAATCGCCTCCAACATCTTGGTGACATTTCAGTGACGAACACGGTCTTAGCAAGCCACCAATCCCCGAATGTCCCCCCAGGACCACACCCCAAAATCGGAGACAAGCAAAATGCGTCTTTCTAGCCGTCAGATAACTTTCATGATCCTGGGCGTGGCCGCGGTTGGGTGTTCATCGCCCGACCCCGCCACAATGGGTGGTACCGGCGGCACGACTGTTCCGGGCTCGGGCGGAGCGGCTCAAGGAACGGGGGGCGCGACGGGAACCGGTGGGACGGCACCAGGCACTGGTGGGGCGACTGGCACTGGCGGCGCAACCGGAACCGGCGGCGCGGGGACCGGTGGCGCGGTTGGTACCGGCGGCTCTGGCATGGGTGGATCAGGGACGGGGGGCGGGGGGAGCGGTGGCACCAACACGGGAGGAGCGGCGGCGGGGGGCAGGGGGACGGGGGGTGCCAACACCGGTGGCGCGGCATCCGGTGGCAGGGGGACAGGCGGCGCGGGCACTGGCGGCGCGGGCGGTGCGGCGGGACGTTTCAGTTTCTTCATGGCCAGTCAGGCGGGACTGGGGCGGTTGGCAGGAAACGCGAATGGCTTCGGCGGTGATTTGCGATTCGGCAAGGCTGATGGCCTGACGGGCGCCGACGAAATCTGCCGTCAGCTTGCCGAGACGTCGATGCCCGGCAACGGCAAGACGTGGCGTGCGTTTCTCAGCGTGACCCGGGGCCCGGCGGGCACACCCGTCAACGCGGCCGATCGCATCGGTACGGGTCCGTGGTACGACCGGCTGGGTCGCATCGTCGCCATGACCAAGGCCGCGCTTCTGATGGAGCGACCCATGGGTGCCGATCCCATCATCTTCAACGACCTGCCCAACGAAGACGGTGTGCCGAATCACAATCCGGGCACCGGTGTCATCGACAACCACAACGTCCTGACGGGCAGCACCGCGCAGGGCACGATCGGCAGCCTGACCCTTGCGGCGACCTGCCAGGATTGGACCAGCTCGGCGATGGGCAGCGGCGGCATGATGAGCGGCCCCCGTTGTGGCGTCTCGTGGCCGCGCGCCAACTTGATCAACTGGATCTCGGTGCTCAACGAAGGCGGCTGCGCCCCGGGCACGACCCCCGGCAATGGCGCCCAGAGCGGTCCCTCGGGGACGGTTGGAGCTTTGGGCGGCTACGGCGCGATGTACTGCATGGCGCTGACGCCGTAGATCCGACCGATCGCGATCCCAAACAGGCCGCTATTCCGCCCGAGGCGGCAACCCCATCGCGTTCCACCACTCGGGCGTTGGTTTGATCAGGCGCCGCGTTTCCAGATCCATCAGACCGAACGTGATGCGTGCTTCGCAGTGCACGACGTCGCCATCACCCACGATGGTCTGGGTCATCTTGGCGATACGTTCCTCGTGTGAGTCCAGCCAACTGCGAATGCTTACACGCTGGCGATTGCGAAGCTCTCGCTTGAAGACCAAATTGACCTCCAGGATCGCCGGTCCCAGACGCCTTGTGCGTATCTCTTCGTAGCCGAAACCGTTCTTCGTGATCAGATCCCAGCGCGCTTCCTCGAGCAGTTGCAGATACACGGCGTTGTTGACGTGACCGAATGAATCGAGGTGGTGTTCCTTGATGATGACGTCGTATTCGTGAGCGGTTCCGAGCATGCGACACCTGTGGGGAAGACGTGAATCTTCGAGTTTTCAGTTCGCGCGGAACGCGGGTCTCATCGACCGTCGCGAAACCCACAGATTCACGCGCAAACGCTAACATGACGCACCGTCGGGCGCCGCCGCGATTCAGCGGCCGGCCAGGAAGCCGAGGCGCTGCATGATCGCCTCGGGAAGGGCGCGGACACCGAACAGGATCGGCCGCCAAAACCAAGGCAC
>JANOJB010000315.1:0-8837 GCA_031407985.1 Pseudomonadota bacterium
CAAGTTCAGCCCCGTCTCCAACACCGCAGCTTCCCTCGACGTCCCAGGCTGGTCCGCCACCGAGAACCTCCCCATCCTCCAGTACACCTACGGCGGCGGCAACAACCAACAGTGGAACATCGTCCCCGCCAACTAACCCCCGCCGGGAACCTCCCTGCTCTCCACACTCACAGCAAACCAAAAGCGCGGTCCGACAATTGTCGGTCCGCGCTTTTTCCGTTTCCCGTTGAACTTCCTCCCGGTGTCAGCTTGGGTCGAGAATCCCCGTCGTCTCTTCGTCCTTGGACGGGGGCGGCTCGGCGCTGACACGGTTTCTTCCGGCGCGTTTCGCCAGGTACATATTCTCGTCGGCGGCGACCACCAGGTCCGATGCGTTGCGCAGGGCCGGATCCGGCGAGCGCGCCACGCCGATACTGACGGTAACGGGAATCACCTTCCCGCCGGTTTCGAAGCGATGTTGTTCGATACCGCGACGAATGCGCTCGGCCAGCAACTTCGCGGGGGCCATGTCCAGGCCGCGGCAGATGATGGCGAACTCCTCGCCGCCATATCGTGCCAGGACATCCTCGTTTCGCAGGGATTTCACCAGCAGTCCCGCCAATTCCTGCAACACGAAGTCACCGACGGGATGCCCGTGGCTGTCATTGATGTTCTTGAACCGATCGATGTCCATGAACAACAGCGCCAGCGGCAACCGGTGCCGTTCCGCATAGGTGAACTCGCTTTGGATGCGGTCCAGGAAGAACTTCTTGTTGTAGGTCTTGGTCAGCGGATCGCGCAGCGCCGACTCGGTCAGTTGCTGCTGGAAGACCTCGTCGATTCGATCGTGAAACGTGAACTTCAAGATCGTGCTGGTGCCGATCATGATCTTGTCGCCCTCGCCCAGGACCTGGCGCGTCACCCGCACCCCGTTGCAGTAGGTTCCGTTCGTCGATCCCAGATCCTCGAGGACAATCTTGTCCCCTTCCAGCAGCACACGGCTGTGCTCACGCGAGATGCCATCGTCGATGATGCGCAGATCCGCCTTCTCCGCACGCCCGACGATCGTGACCTCCTTGTCCAGGAGGTGCATCGCCCCCATCGAGGTCCCCGCCAAGACGATCAGATACGGCCGATTCCGTATCGGGGTCTGGTCAAACAGCGGATGGGCGGTCTTGGTGTTGGTGTCCTCAGGAGACTTGTCCGAATCTTCTCGCTGCTTGGCCACGGCATATCTTAGCCCGTTCGTCGTCCATTCGCGAAAGCGCCGTTATCGTCCGCTCGCGGCCGACCGGCTGCTGGGCTGCTGCTTGGCGAGCCCCCTTGCTCTTACCCCCGGTTGGGTGTCGAATCCCCGGACCCGTTCGGAACCCGACGACCCGGAGGTGACCATGTCCGCGCATTCGTCCCGTGAATCATCCAAAGGCGTTGTGTTGCTGGCGCTTGCCGCGAGTCTAGGCTCAAGCTGCGGTGGTGGCGGCAGCAAGTATCCCGACCCCGTTGGCGGCACCGGCGGGGCCGGCACGACCAACACAGGAGGGACCGGCACGACGGGGACGGGTGGCACTCCCGGCACGGGCGGCGCGGTCGGTACCGGGGGGAGCACTCCGGGCGGGGCGATCGCCCGGGCTGACTACGGCACCGCGGTCATTCAGGCGGAATGCACATTCAACGCCCGCTGTGGCCTGGTGCCGGACTACGCCGGCTGTATCGCGACGACCTGGGTCGGTGCCGCCACCCTGACCCTGCAGGCCGATACCACATCCGCCCGTGCCGACTACGACCCTGCGCAGGCCGGCGCGTGTATTGATGCGATTCGGAACGCGCCATGTACGCTGACCGGACTCGTGGCCCAGGAAGCACAACCCAGCCCATGCACCGCCGTCTTCTCGGGCAAGGTCGCCGCTGGCGCCACGTGCTACGCGAATGGTGAATGTGCCGGGAAGGCGTCCTGCCTCCTGTTCGCGGCCTGCACCACCGCGTGCTGCGCTGGTACGTGCGTGGCACCGACGACCGCGACCGGCGACTGCGCCTCCGCGCCCTGCCCCACAGGTTCCTACTGTCGACAAACCGCAACCACCACATTCAGGTGCACGCCGCAAACGACCACTGAGGGCGCGTTTTGTGACCATTCCGAGGGATGCGCGGCTCCGTTGTTGTGCATCGCCGACACCAGCGGCTTGACCGGCACCTGCGGAAGGACGCTGCCAGCCACGGGAGGTGTGTGCAACCAAAGCGCCGGGTGCGACGATGCGCGCGACTACTGCAGCGCATCGAACGTATGCGCAAGATGGGTAGGCGTCGGAGCTGCCTGCACGGCCGGTACCGCAACCACGGTGGACAATTGCGTATGGTACGCGTACTGCACCGCCGGAGTGTGCAAACAGCTCGGGGCACCAGGCGCCGTCTGTATCACCGACACAACCGGCGAACTGGATGACTGTCTCGGGGGCCAGACGTGTCCCGTCGCCACCCGGACCTGTACGGCCCCGCCCGCCGCGATGTCGTGTCGTTAGGCGGGTTGCGCGCCAATCCGGCGGCCACGTTGTGTCGTCGGTCAGCGCGAGAACCCCAGAAGCGCGAGAGCATGTGGAAACGTTCATAGGAACCAGCGGTTTTAGCTACCCGGCCTGGCGCGGCAGCTTCTATCCCGAGAAGATGCCGCCCGCGCGCATGCTGGAGTTCTACGCCCAGCGTCTGCGGACCGTCGAAATCAACAACACCTTTTACCGCATGCCCAAGGCCGAACTCTTGCGCGGCTGGGCCGAGACGGTGCCGCCGGGATTTCGATTCGCCCCGAAAGCCCCCCAGCAGATCACGCACCGGCAGAAGCTGGCCGGCTCGGCCGACGCACTCGGGTACTTCATGGGCGCCCTGGCCGCGCTGGGAGACAAGCTGGGCCCGACGCTGTTCCAGCTCCCGCCTTTCCTGCGCAAGGATCTGCCGCGCCTGGTGGATTTCCTGGCTTTACTGCCCCCGGGCGCGCGCGCGGCGTTCGAGTTCCGGCATGCGTCCTGGTTTACCGATGACGTCTACGAAGCGTTGCGGGCGCGCGGCGCTGTCTTGTGTTGGGCCGAAGCCGACGATTTGGAGACACCCATCGTCGCGACCGCGGACTGGGGTTACGCGCGACTGCGCCGCACCGACTATGACGATGCGGCGTTGACCGGTTGGGTCCAGCGGCTGCGCGCGCAGACCGGCGCGTGGACCGAAGCCTTCGTCTATTTCAAACACGAGGATGCCGGCCGGGGCCCCCTGCTGGCCGCGCGGCTCGGCGAACTGATGGCCGGCGTGCCCTGAAGATCGCGCCGAGGCACACGCGCCGCCCAGCGCTGGATCAGTTTTTTTTGGCCGATCTGGACGTGGTGCTACAATTCCCTACATCACCATGGCACGCCCCATTTCTGGTGGAACGATTTCCTTCGGCCTGGTCTCGATCCCGGTGAAGCTGTATTCGGCGACCGAGGCATCCACGGCGATTTCGTTCAATCTCTTGCACGCGGATTGCGGTAGCCGGTTGAAGCAGCAGTACATCTGCCAGCGCGACGGTCAGATGGTATCGCGCGATCAAATGGTGAAGGGCTACGAATTCGAGAAGGACCGCTACGTCACCTTCACTCCGAACGAGCTGAAGGCGATGGAGGAGAAGGCCACGCAGTCGATCGAGATCGCCGAGTTCGTGCCGGCCGACAAGATCGATCCGGTCTACTTCGACAAGCCCTACTATCTGGGCCCCGAAAAAGGGGGCGAAAAAGCGTACCGGTTGCTGGCCCAAGTGATGCGCGAGACCAACCGCGCGGCAATCGCGCGCTACGCGGCACGTGGCAAGCAATACATCGTCATGCTGCGGGCGGCGGACGGGGCACAGGGCGCACCGGGTGTCGGAATCGTGATGCAGACGTTGCTTTACGCCGACGAGGTCCGCCCGTTCTCGGAGGTGCCGATTGCCGACGCCGAGGTGCGTGACAGCGAGCTTGCGCTGGCCAAACAGCTGGTCGAACAGATTGCATCGGAGACATTCAACCCGGCTGACTACAAGGACGACGTCCGGGAGCGCATCCAGGCCGACATCCAGCGCAAGGTCGAAGGCCAGGAAATAGCGACAGCCGCGCCGGTTTCCGAACCCGCGCGCGTGATCGATCTGATGGAGGCGTTGAAGGCCAGCTTGGCCGCGAAGGGCCGCTCCGCCCAGACCCCACCGGCCGGCGGAAGTGCGGTCCGAAAGCCCGCGGTACGGGCAGCGCCGGCCAGCGGCAAGACGCCGGAGTCGGAAACGACGACCGCGCCGGTGACCGCAAAATCCGAAGCCCGCCGGCGCTCGGTCAAGCGCTGATCACCACGACACGCGCCCTCCCCCCCTGAGCGGAGACCCAACCGCCCATCGGGAAGGTGGCCCCTCGAACGTTCAACCGCGGCACATCGACCGCGCGGTCGTTGAACGTTCGGGCTATCATCGCGGCGCCGCCGTGAGCAGTGGGTTCAGCACGCAGGAAATTTCGCGCTTGCTCGGTCTGACGCCGACGCGCTTGCGGGCGTACGTGAAGGCGGGCTTGCTTTGCCCCCAGCGCGGCCAGGGCGGCGAGTTGCGGTTTTCCTTTCAGGATCTTCTGTTGCTGCGAACGGCCGAAGGCTTGGTGACCCCGCGTTTGCCCCCGCGCCGCGTTCGCGACGCCCTGCGAAGACTTCGCCAACGCATGCCCACCGAAAGCCCCCTTTCCGGCGTGCATCTCGAAACCGACGGAGGGCACGTCGTGGTTCGCGACGCTGGTACGACCTGGCGGGCGGATTCGGGCCAGGGCCTTCTGTCGTTTGATGGACCGGCACCGCCGATGGATAGCGCGGGAAACTCCACGCCCATCACCGCGCTACGCCCCCAAACACGGATCTCGCATTCTACGGCCAGCGCCAGCCGACGTACGGGTACCACGGGCGACGCGAGCACGGTCGGCGGCGAGGACGATGCCCTCACCGCGGACTCTCCGAACACTTCGGACAAAGCCGGCATCGCGGGCACCACCGTCGGCGCGCGCGCGACAGGCACCCAGAGCACGGTCCGCGATGAATCCAACCCGACGGCGGATGATTTCTACCAACTCGGTTGCAGCCTGGAGGAGACAGCACCCGAAGCGGCACGTGTCGCGTATCAGAACGTGCTGAGCCTGGACCCGCGTCACGCCGACGCCCTGGTGAACCTGGGACGCCTGATGCACGAATCAGGCGATCTGGAATTCGCCGAAGAGCATTACCGTGCGGCCCTGACTCTGCGTCCGACCGACACGACGGCCCACTTTAACCTGGGCGTCGTCCTTGAGGACCGGGGACGGCCCGAAGCGGCCGTCGAAATGTACGAAGCGACCGTCCGTGTCGATCCGGCCCACGCCGATGCCCATTTCAACGCCGCGCGCCTGCACGATCTGGCCGGCCGTTACGAGGCGGCGCTGCGCCACCTGCGGGAGTACCGCAATCTGACCAGCGGATGACCCCGCCCGGTGGACGGCGGGTCAAGGCCTGGTCGACCACGCGTCACATGCTTTCCGCCGACGACAACGCAAGATTCCATATGACCATGCTGACCGGCCCTCGCCTGCTTCCCGGCCGTCGCCGCCCGGGTACAATCGCGCGATGCTGAAAGGGACACGCGCGGTGCTGGCGGCGGTGGCCGTCATCACGTGCGTGCACGCCATCACCACCGACGCCTGGGCCCAACAGCAGGAAGACGACGAGCCGCCGACCTCGATTGCCCCCGTGATCCACTGGCGGACGCTTGAGACCGCGCACTTCCGCATCCACTTCTATGAAGCCGAGCGGTTTCTGGCCGAGCGCGCCGCCGGCATCGCCGAACGCGCGCATGACAGTCTGGTCCGCTATCTCAACTGGCTGCCGCGCGGTCGCATCGACATCACGTTGGTGGACGCCACCGATGGAGCAAATGGATTCGCCAGTTCCCTGCCCTACAACTTCATCTACGGGAACGGCGTCCCCCCCGAACCGTTGTCCAGCCTCAACGATTTCGACGACTGGCTGAACGTGCTCATCGCGCACGAACTCACCCACGTGGTTCACCTGGACACCATCCTGGGCCTACCCCGTCTGGTCGACATGGTGTTCGGCAAGATCGTCGCGCCCAACTTGGTTCAGCCGAACTGGTTTATCGAAGGCCTGGCGGTGCTGAACGAATCGCGCGTGTCGACCGGAGGCCGTGTCCGCAGTTCGCTGTACGACATGTACCTGCGCACCGCTGTCCTGGAGAACCGGTTTCACGACATCGCGGCCGTTTCCAACGGTCCGTTGGCCTTTCCCCAGGGAGAAGCGGCCTATCTGTACGGTTCACACTTTCTCAAATACCTCGAGGATCGTTTCGGGGCAGAGAAGTTGAAGGAACTGTCGCACCGGTACGGCAGTCGGCTGCTGCCCTTTGGACTCAACCGCGTGTCCCGCGAAGTTTATGGCGAGCGATACGATCAATTGTGGGATGACTGGCACCAGTCGCTAAAACGACGATACACGTTGGCGGCCGACGAAGTGGGACGCCACGGACTGACCACCACCAAGCGGCTGACCGTCGATGGTGATGGCGCGGTGGGTGGCACGCCCAGCGCGGGTTTGTCCCCGCGTCCCTTCCCGAACGAACGGGGCATGGTCTACCTTCGCCAAACCCTCCGACAGCGGCCGGCGTACGTGCTCATCGATCCCCAGACCGGTTCGCGCCGCGAGCTTTTCGAGGCGTACGGGGTCGGCATCGCCTCTCCGACCCCGGACGGCCGCGGGCTGGTCTTTCAGCAGATCGCGCCGATGCCCCTTCCCCGCCGGATCGCGGCCGCCGACAGTGCGCAGTGGGACGATCTGTTCCACCTGGATCTCAAGACCGGCGACATCCGCCGGCTGACCAACGGACAACGGAGCCACCAACCGGATGTTTCACCCAACGGGCGGCAGGTCGCGTGCACGATAGGAAGCAAAACCGGAAGCCATCTGCTGGCGGTCGTGCCGATCGAAGGTGGCGTTCCCAGCGTCCTTCTACCCAACGCCCCTGGTGAAATCGCGTACTCGCCGGCCTGGTCGCCCAACGGCAAGCAGATCGCCTACTCGCGTTTCAAGCCGGGGGGATTTCACGACATTCACATTTTCGACCTTGCCACCAAGGTCGACCGCCCGCTGTTCGTCGATCGGGCCATGGATCTCGAGCCCCGTTTTTCGCCCGACGGCCGCTTCGTTTTGTGGTCGTCCGACCGGACCGGCATCTACAACGTATTCGCCCTCGAACTGACAACCAACCGCATGTTCCAGGTGACGAACGTGCTGGGTGGCGCGTTTCAACCAGCCGTATCGTCCGATCGCAAAACCCTGGTCTTCACCGGTTTTTCCGCGGTGGGGTACGACCTTCACGCGATGCCCTACGCGCCCGAAACATGGAAGCCAGCCCTGCCGTTCGTGAATGCACGAGACGACGCGGCCGTCATCGAACAGACGCCCCCCTCCGTCATCGCGGGACACGAATCGGACTATCAAGGGTGGAAATACCTCTATCCTCGGGCGTGGGGCGTACCCACCATCGGCGATGCATCTCCTGGGATCTCCCGCAACGATCTGGGCCTTGGACCAGCGCTGGGGCTGGCATTGACCCTCAGCGATCCCGCGACGCTTCACGGAATCCTGCTGACCGCATTGATTCCGGTCGACCCTGATCCGTCGCTGAGCCTGTCCTACAGCTACTACCGATTCTGGCCGTCATTGAACCTGACCGCCACGCGCGCCGCAGCGGTCAACAACGACCTATTCGTCGGTGGCCGACAACAAAATTATCGCCAACATCTAGTCGCTGTTTCGGGAGCCGTTGGACTGCCGGTTTTGCGACGGGTGAACTCCTATGGGGATCTGAGTCTCTCGTATCAATACCTCCAGTATGGACCGGCAAAGGACCTCCCGATCGCTGATCCCACGGGCGAAATCACCCTGCCGCCCGAAACAGGTCCCAACACAAGCTTCGGACTCGGCTGGTCGTATTCGAACGCCCATGCGTGGGGGATGTCGATCAGCAACCAGGAGGGGCGCGCCCTGGGGCTGAACCTGGCGATCTCCGACCCCAGCATCGGCAGCAAGTTCCATACAGCGGTCGCGAACTGGAACTGGCGCGAATATTTCACGCCGCCATGGGCCCGGTTGCATGCCCTAGCCCTTTTTTACGCGGGCGGCGTGGGAATCGGCGATAAACGTGGGCTGTTTGGCCTGGGCGGTTTCGCGCAGCAGGATCTGGTGCGATCCCTCTTCTACCAACGCCGCCAGTGCTGTCTGTTTCTGCGCGGTTATCCGGTCAACGTGGTGATTGGCGATCAGTTTCACCTTTTTTCCGCGGAGTACCGCGCCCCGCTGTTGACGATGGAGAGCGGTTACTCGACGTTTCCGTTCTACCTGCGACGCATCCACGGCGCGGTTTTCTCCGACGTGGGAAACGCATTTTTCGGGGAATTCACGCGCCACGGCTGGCGTGTCGGCACGGGTGTCGAACTGAGGCTCGATTTTAAGCTCGGCTACTACTTCGAAAGCCAGGTGCAGTTCGGGGTCGCCAAAGGACTCTCCGCCGGTGGCGTAACCGACTACTACTGGGTGACGTCATTCCCCATGTTCTGAACCCAGGATCATGATTCAAAAACTCATGCTCAGGTAACAAGACCAGCGCCACGATTTGCTGGGGAAGGTACGCGTGGACAGAAAACAACGAGCATTCATATTTCTGACCGCCCTCTTTGTCGCGGCGCTGGTGACCGGAGACTTCATCGGCGGGAAGTTCTTCGTTCTATTCGGCCACACTTTTTCTGCCGGGATCATTCCGTTTCCACTGACGTTCGTCCTGACCGACG
>JANOJB010000328.1:0-14069 GCA_031407985.1 Pseudomonadota bacterium
AGGGATTTTTTCGTAGCACCTTTTTGGCCCTGGCCTCGGTGGTCGTACTGGTTTCGCTGCTGGTTACTTCGCTGCTGTCCCTCGAGCTTCTCCGCCGGGCCCAAGATCTGGCGAAACACACCCACCAGGTTCGGCACGCTCTCGAAATGATCCGGGCGACGGTCCTCGACGCCGAAACTGACCAGCGCGGCTTCCTGTTGACGGGCGACGAGCGGCACCTCGCGGAGCACCGGTTGGCGCTGACACGCCAGAAGAACGCGCTGGCCACCCTCGGGCGCCTGGTGGCGCCAAACGCCGCTCAGTTTACCAACCTGCAGCAATTGCGCGGGCTGATGGACAGGCGGATCGAGGAGCAGAAGCGAACCATCGAAGCGCGACAGGCCGGGGATGCGAAGCTGGCCGTGCTCATCGTCCGCGCCAACACTGACCGGCGAACAGGCGCGATCATTTACGACTTGCTCAAGAAAATGGATGACGAAGAGCTGCGCCTCCTCGATGAAGGATCGCTGGCCACCAAGCGGCGCTATCAGTTGGTTTTTGCGGTGGTCACGGGTTGCAGCCTGTTGCTGTTCGCTTTGGGCGTGCTGATTTTTCTGATCAACCGGGACATTCGCCGACGCCAGGATCTGGAAGTCTCTCTCACCGAAGCGCTTCGCCGTGAGAAGGAGGTGCGCCAGGACGCCGAGGAAGCCCACGCCGTGGCCCTGCGTTCCGAGGAACTGCAGAAGCGTCGCGCCCGACAGGCGTTGATGGCCGCGGACACCGCCATAGCCCTGACTGAAGCGGGCCCGCTGGGTGACCTGCTTCGCCGTTCATGCGAGGCGGCGGTCAGGCACCTGGATGCGACATTTGCCCGCATCTGGACCGTGACCTCGGAAGGAACGCACCTTGAACTACAGGCGAGCGCTGGCCTTTATACCCACGTCGATGGAGAGCATCGGCGGGTGCCCGTCGGCCAGTTCAAGATCGGGATGGTAGCGGCGGAACGAAAGCCGCATTTGACGAATGACGTCTCGAACGATCCGCGGGTGGCCGATCGCGCATGGGCCAGCCGGGAAGGCCTGGTCTCCTTCGCCGGCTACCCCCTCCTGGTGGAGGACCGCCTGGTGGGAGTGCTGGCGATGTTCGCTCGTCACCCTTTGTCGGACGACACCTTGGACACCCTTGCGTCGATCGCCAACAGCATTGGCGTGGGTATTGAGCGCAAGCGTGTGGAGACGGAAATTCGAGAAAGCGAACAGCGCTATCGCTTCTTGGCGGACGCGATCCCCAACCAGGTCTGGACCGCCCTGCCCGATGGGTCCCTGGATTACGTGAACCGTCGCGTGTGCGAATACTTCGATCGTTCCTTCGACGAATTGATTGGCGTCGGATGGATCGAGATGGTGCATCCCGAGGATGTGGCGTCCTGCATTGCCCGCTGGTCTCACTCGTTGGGCACGGGCGAACCATACGAGGTGGAGTTTCGCCTGCGCTGGAGCACCGACGGCACCTATCGCGCCCACATGGCGCGCGCCCTCCCCTTTCGGGGTCCGAACGGCCAGATTTTGAAATGGTTTGGCACCAACACCGACATCTCGGAGCGCAAACGCGACGAAGAAGAACGCGAGCGTTTGTACCAGCAGGCACAGCGGGCCGTCCGCAGCCGAGATGATCTGCTGGCCACTGTCTCACACGACCTGCGTTCTCCGCTGTCCACAATTCTGATGGGGACGGCCATGCTCAAGCGTTTCCAAACCGGGGCTCCTCCGGAACGCATCGTCAAGCATTCGAACGCCATCGAACGGGCAGCGGAGCAGATGAATCGATTGATTGGTGATCTGCTGGACCTGGCGGCGATCGAGTCTGGCCACCTGTCGATTGACGTGCAAACGCACGACGCGGGTTCTTTGGTCGCGGACGCGATCGAGCTGGCCCAGCCCCTGGCGCGGGACAAAGGCCTGGTTCTTGTCGACGGCTGCGGGGGTGACCATCTGTTCGTGCAATGCGATCGCGATCGCATCGCGCAGGTGTTCGCGAACCTTATCGGCAACGCCATCAAGTTCACGGCACCGGGGGGAACGATCACGGTGAAGTGCCAAAGCAACATCGATCCCCACCCATCGCAGGTTAGGTTTTCGGTCGCGGACACCGGTTCGGGAATCGAGCCCGATGAATTGCCGCGCGTCTTCGATCGTTTCTGGCAAGCGAAGGAAACGGAAAAAGCGGGCACCGGCCTGGGGTTGGCTATCTGCCAGGGAATCATCGCCCAACACCGCTCGACCATTCACGTCCAAAGTACCAAGAGCGTGGGAACGACGTTTTCGTTCGGGTTACCTTCCGGTTCCGACGCGACAGTCGCCACCTTGTCAGAAGTCTCGGTCCCGGCGTAGCCGACCGAGTCGATCCTTCCGCACCGGTTCAGATCACCGAGCGGTGCCGGGCCTGCCCCTTGAGCCATCTCTTAGGGACCCACCCCAAAACCGCTTCTCCATTTGCGCGCCCAGCGCGCCGCACCCGCCCTTTTTCCAATAGGGGGTCGTGTCGGCAGATCCGTTTGGTGGTCCCTCGCGTATCAGTCGCATGGTGAGGACCCGCGCGCGGCATGACCGTGCGCTCAATGGCGAAAGGATCAGCGATGACAACAAGATGGATGATGGTGAGTCTGGGCGCGCTGCTGGCGGCGGCGTCGTCGTCGGGGTGTGGCAGCGACAAGTCCAACGCGGCGGCGGGTACCGGAGGCAGGGGCACAGGCGGGACTGTGGGCGGCGGCTCCGGTGGGGTGGGACAGGCCGGAAATGACGGGGGCGCGTTCGACGGAGCGACCACGCTCTACCAGAGACTGGGTGGGGAGACGGGCATCCGCACCGTCATGACGAACTTCGTGGTCAACCGCGTCCTCAAAGACGCCAAGATCAACGGGTACTTCCTGAACAGCACCGTCGACGGCGGGAACGTCATCCGGTGCCTCACGCTGCAGGTGGGCGCCCTCACGGGAGGACCCGAGCAGTACCCGTCGGCGGGCTGCCGGGACATGAAGTCCTCGCACCAGGGTCTCAAGATCTCCATGCTCGACTTCGGAGATCTGGCGGCACATCTCGTCGACGAGCTGAAGGTGGGCGGGGTGGCCCAGACGGACATCGACACCATCGTCAGCGCGCTGTTGCCCATGGCCGATGACATCGTCGAGGACAAGACGAACACCGGAACCGTCTATCAGCGCGTCGGCCGCAAGCCGGCCATAGCGACGGTGGTCGCCAACTTCATCACCCGGGTGGTGGGCGATGCCCGCATCAATGGCTTCTTCGGCGCGGCCAATGCTATGCGCCTGCAAACGTGTTTGGTGCGGCAGGTGTGCAGCATCGATGGTCCCTGCCGGTACGGCAAGGAGGTCGACGGCGAACCGGGCGTATCCGCCACCAACGTCTGCAAGGACATGAAGTCGAGTCACCTGGGACTGAGCAATCCGCCCGGAGGGGCGGCCAGCAGCCGCGGCATCACCAAGGCTGATTTCGATGCGCTGGTCGAGGATCTGGTGAAGGAGCTGGACGCGGCGGCCGTGACCGCCGCTGACAAGATGGCCATTCTCGGCGCGTTGGGTCCGCTGTGCGGCGACATCGTCGCGGGGGGCGTTGGCTGTGTGGCCCGAACCATCATCGGTCTCACCACGGGGAACAGCCTGGTGATGTTCGACGCGGCCAGCCCCATGACCGTTTCGGCGGCGCTGCCCATCACCGGCTTGCAGACGGGCGAGTCGATCGTCGGGATCACCATTCGCCCGGCGAATGGAAAGCTCTACGGCCTGGGTTCCAGCAGCCGCCTGTACGAGGTCAGCCAGGTGACGGGCATCGCCACGGTGGTCGGGACGGCGACGTTCGCGCTGCCGCTGACGGGGATGAACTTCGGGTTCGACTTCAACCCCACCGTCGATCGCATCCGGCTGGTGAGCGATCAGCAGCAGAACCTGAGGCTGCATCCGGACACCGGGGTCGTCGTCGACGGTGATGCCGTGACGGCGGGCGTTCAGGGGGACGCCATGCTGTCGGCTCCGTCGGTGATGGCGGTGGCGTACACGAACAGCGCCGCGGGCGCCACGGTGACCACGCTGTTCGGCATCGATTCGGCCACCGAGACGTTGGTGCGCCAGGGGGGGCCGGACGGCATGCCGTCGCCGAACGCCGGGGTCATCACGGCGGTGGGGCCGTTGGGGGTGGACGCGTCGGCGCCGGTGGGCTTCGACATCCTGGCCGCTGGCAACGTCGGCTACGCCGCCATGCAGGTGGGGGGAGCGTCCCGCCTTTACATGGTGAATCTGACCACGGGCGCCGCGACCCTGGTCGGACCTTTGGGCGGCGGCGCGGCCATCCGCGCCATCGCCATCGTCGGTCCGTAACGCCAAGCGAGCGGCGAGCAACAACAACGACACAAGCGGCAAACTGAAACGCAGCGGCAAGAAGAAAGCACGGAGGTCGCCGGTGACAAAAAAACGAATCGCGTTCGTCGCCGGCGGCCTGACCGTCGCCCTGGTGGGGGCAATGGGCTTCTACCGCTACCAGCAGGCGCGGGCTCCCCTGCGGGACATCCTGCCGGCGTTCACCGAGCCGGCGGCGGGTCCGCGCGCACCGACTTCGGAGGCGTTCGGCATGACCGTCGGTCGCAGCGGGTTGCCCGAGGTCAACGCCTTCCTTCGCGGTGAAGGCCTTGACTGCGCGGACACGTCGATGCGCGCGCTCATGCAAAAGGCCCGCGAGGACAAGCGCAAGGAGATCGCCGCGGCCGCGGCCCGGGGCGACCCGCCCGACGCGGTTTCGGGCGCATCGATCGTGAATCGGCGCAGTCCCAAGGAAGCAAATCCCCAGGTGCGGCTCAGCTGCGAGGCCAACGCCGCCCATGCGAACGCGCGGGGACCGGGGCGACTGCTGATGGTGTTCGACAGTCCCGTCCACCCCGTTCGCCACGTGTCGTTCGAGCGCAGCTTCCCGGCCGCGGCGACCGAAACCGCGCTGGCGGAATTCATCGGGGCCAAGCGGGGCATGGAAGCGCGGTTCGGCCCACCGACGAAGGGACGTGCCGGCACGGATGGCGAGCCCGCTGAATTTGTCTGGCTGTCCCCGCTGGAAATCGAATGGACCTTCGCGGACCTGCGGGTTCGCGTCACGGCCGTGCACTACGGCGCGCGCGGCGTCGTCGTCGGCGAGACGGTTGAGGTGCCCTGGCCCGTGCGCGCCGACGCCCCGGCCCGCCCCGCGCCGATGGCCGCGCTCGACGGCGCTCGGTCAACTTCCGGGCGCCGCCTCGAGCGATAGGAGCACCTGACGTCGGGCACCATCGCAGCTGTTGAGGCGACCCGGTTCGGCCAGCGCGCGAATGCGGTAGGCCCCATCGCCCGCCGTCACGCTGGCGCGCGTGGGCGTCGCGGCGGGTCGCACCGGGGAGAGGCGCCAGGGTGTTCCCGTCAAGGCCGCGGCAAATCGCGACACCGCTCCCGCCGGATCGGTGTCGTCGAGGCACAGGGCGAGATGAGCCAGATCCGCATCAGCGACCGGCTTCCACGGTGTGAGGGTGCGCGCGCCCGGGATCTGGGGAAGGCGGATGGTCAGCGCGTCGACCAGCGTGGCCCGGCGATCGGCAGTGCGGCGAATCGCCATCACCGACCAGATCCCCAGGGCCACGGCAAGCACCACGATGGCGGCGATGAGGACGCGGGCTCGGGGCACGGCCGGCAGACTAGCATTGCCCGCCACCGCTGCCGGCCCTACGTACGTCGACCTTGCCCATTGTGGCGGTCGCGGTGAGGAGGACGCGCAGGCCTTGCTCGAACAGAAGATTCGCCCGGCCTGGAAGGCGGTCGCACCATGGTGACCGAGCCCCGGGTGCAGCACGAGTATGGCGCGCGAGAGATAGACGCCGCCCGTCGCGTTCTCGTCGATCTCGGGCAGGTGCTCGGGTCCTGGTTCAAGGACAGCATCGTTGTCGTTGGTGGGTGGGTTCCGGACCTGCCGATGCCGCAGGTCGACGAGCCCCACATCGGCAGCATCGATGTTGATCTGGCGCTCGACGCCAACAAGCTCGGCGACGGCCGATACGCAGAGGTCGTGAAATCACTCCTGGACACCAGGCGCTACGAGAAGACCGACAGTTCATTCAAGCTCCGCGCAAAAGTGGACCTCGGCGATGGAGGTCCAGCGGTCGTGGTCGATGTCGATTTTCTCAAAGCAGCAACCAAGCGGAGGAGGCGCAAAGGACCGCCGTTGATGCCGGATTTTCGGCCGCTCGACGCCGATGGCTGCGCGGCGGCTTTCCTGCATCCCGAGCCTGTGTTGATGGAGGGGCTGATGATCTCGGGTGCGGCGAACCGAGTGAACCTTCGTGTGGCATCCATTGCCGACTTCCTTGTCATGAAGGCATATGCGCTGGCCGGCCGCGACAAGCCGAAGGACGCGTACGACATCTGTTTCTGTCGGGACAATGCGCCCGGAGGAATGGAGTCTCTCGCGGCCATGTGGCGCGAACGGCGAGGGGAGCCTCTGGTGGCAACCGCGCTCACGTACCTGCGAGCTAAGGTCGAGACTGTGGACTCCTACGGGCCGCGACAGGTCGCGATCTTCTATGAGGCGACCACGCGGGAGGATCGGGAGAGGCGCAGCCCGGCGAGGTTACGAGCTGGTGTCGCGGTTTCTGGCAATCATCGAAGGAAAGGACCGGTAACAGAAAGCAACCCGTGAGTCGCTGATGGCCAAGCTGCTACGATGGCGGACGTGAACGGTGGGGAACGCTCGATCGTCGTCAGGGCCGGCGTGTTGCTGTTGTCGGGAGTGCTCGCATGCCTGCTGGGACCCCTGGGCTGCGGGCGCAAGTCCTCCTCGGGGGGCGACGGTCGCGGCACTCTCGGCGGTGACGGTGGCCCTGGTGCCGGCGGTGGAGGTCCGGCGGGAGACGCCGGAAGCGGCGGAAGCGCGGGGGCTGCGGGCGCGGCGGGACGCGACGGTGGCACGGGCCCCGACGGTCCGACGGGCACGGGCAGCGCGGGCGCAACGGGCACGGGGGGAACGGGCACGGGCGGATCGGGCTCGGGCGGCGCGGGCAGGGGCGGATCGGCAGGGGCGCTCTGCGGCAACCGGATCGTCGAGCCCGGCGAAGGCTGCGACGACGGCAACGCGCAGACGGGCGACGGATGCAGTCCGAGCTGCCGCAAGATCGCCGGCGTCTCCAGGGGATGGGGCCAGATCGTCGTCCTGCTCGACGATGGGAGCATCAAGGCGTGGGGCGACAACGAACACGGCGCCCTCGGCCTCGGCGACACGAGCGCCCGCGGAGACAATCCGAACGAGATGGGGGCCAATCTTCCCGCCGTGGATCTCGGAACGGACCCGCGCGCCGGCTCCGTCGCGTCGGGAACGGCTGCGACCTGCGCGACCGTCGGCAGCCGGATCAAGTGCTGGGGTGCCAACACGCTGGGTGCTCTCGGCCTCGGAGACGAGAACCCGCGCGGCGACGGTCCGGGCGAGATGGGCGAAAACCTACCGTTCGTCGATCTCGGCACCGGCCGGTATGCGACGACCGGGATCGCGGTCGGCGGCGAGCAGGTCTGCGTCGTGCTCGACAACCGCAGTCTCAAGTGCTGGGGCTCCGGCCGGAACGGCGCACTCGGCCTCGGGAACACTGACGCTCACGGCGCCGCGCCCGGCCAGATGGGCGACAATCTGCCCCTCGTCGATCTCGGCACGAGCCAGAGTCCGAGAGACATCGTCGCCGGCGGCGCTCACACCTGCGCCCCTCTCGGCAGCAACCAGCTCAAGTGCTGGGGGCTGAACGCCTCGGGCCAGCTCGGCCTCGGCGACAAGAACAACCGAGGTGACGGTCCGGGCGAGATGGGCAATGCGCTCCCGAACATCGATCTCGGATTCGGCCGCGTCGCGAGGAGCGTCAGCGCCGGCGGCAATCACACCTGCGCGTGGCTGGACGACTCGATGGTCAAGTGCTGGGGCGACAATTCGTCGGGGCAGCTCGGCACTGGCGATACGAACAACCGCGGCGACGATCCGGGCGAGATGGGCGAGGCCCTGCGTTGGATCGACCTCGGGCCCAGCCGGATGGCCAGGCAGGTCGTGACCGGTGACGCGCACACCTGCGTCCTCATGGACAACAACAACGTCAAGTGCTGGGGCAACAACGCCGCCGGCCAGCTCGGCCTCGGCGACACAAACAACCGCGGCGCCAGCCCCGACACGGCGCCCAGCACCCTGCCCACCGTGAGCCTCGGCACCGGTCGTACCGTCAAGACGCTGATCGCGACACAGCAAGGCGCCTGCGCTCTTCTCGACAACGACACCCTGAAGTGCTGGGGAGAGAACACGAAGGGCCAGCTGGGCCTGGGCGACACGAACAACCGCGGCGACGCGCCCGGCGAGATGGGCGACGCCCTCCCCGCCGCCGTCATTCCATGAGAGGAGCCGTCTCCGTCACCTGGGCCCTGGGACAATCAGGATCTGGCCGGACACCAGAGCGTGGCCGTCACGAACCGCTATATGCACCTCGGACCCGGAGAGCTGCGCAACGCTATCGCGCTCCTCGAAATATTTGGGTGAGCGACGGGGATTGAACCCTGAGAAGGCCATTTCTTGAAACTCAATTGGTCACGCGGACTTGCACCGCAAACAGTGGTGATTCAAGGGGTTTTGATTCCTGTCGCTCAATCCGACTCGGTCCGTCTCGGACCACGTCAGACCATCCCGTCTGACAACCAGCTGACAACAAAGCAGGACGACGGGGTGACGACCCGTCTCGTCGCTGAAAACAGGCTGCCGACTGGATGTCCTGTTGCGATACCGCGGGGCTCGTCGTGAGTCCATCGATTCGGGGCAGGATCCTGTCGTCAACGGAAGCCTTTAGCGGCGTCGAGCCTCCGGACAATGTCACCAGTGACTGATATCGGGACGCACCCCGGCCAGATTGGAAGAGCGTTCAAGATCGGAAAGGCGTTGAGGACGCTGCAACTGCTCCGAATGCTTACGGTCAGGTTGACGACTGCTTCACCGGCCGCCGCCAGCACCTGACGATCAATTTCACTGGAGATATCGTAGGGCGAACCTGGCGCGAGTCCCGAGTAGACAAAACCGAGGGACGTGTTCTCCGTCTTGAACCTTCCCGTTTGCTGGAGAGAGCGCTCGTCGTGCAACAGGCCCGCCATGTCTCTCACGACCGGTGACATTGAGACGGGGTAGTGGGCGTTCGCCGCCGTGATGTGAACGCGTGCCCCTGCGCATCCGGCCAAGGACGACGCGAGCCCGATGGCGATCCACAAGGCAAGGGTCCGCATACGCGTCGCGCCCGCCATCATGGTCCCGACAGACATTTCCCGCCTGGCACCAGCGTTCGCGTCAATTCGGCGTCGATGGAGAGGTCCGCCATGTAGAAAAGGATCGGTACATGTAGAACCCAGGCGCTGGAATGGAGATCCGAGAGACGGAAGTCCTCCCCACAGGGGTTCGTCGTCAATCCCTGGCCAAAAAAGAATGACTTTTCATTGCCCGTGTCGACCAAGGTGAGCGCACCGATCGCACGCCGCCTCGCCCTGGCCGTTTGCCACGTTGCCTCTGTTCGTTCGGGGGGGCGTCCAGCACACCCGATGCACGCTATGGGTCCGAGGAGAATGGGAGAGCGTGCCTGCGCGGCAGTCATGTCCACCGAACTGCACCCGAGGTGCCCGAAGACCAAGGGAACCAACAACCGAAGCCATCGCCTTGCCCGGAAACCGAAACGCGCGGACAACAGGCTGACAACGAACGCTCCCACGATCGACAATCCTAAGTCCTTGGTGATCCAGTGTTGGCTGAAATTGTTCCGGGCAGTGAGCACCGCCACGCCCTACTGACGACTATTTCTGATCTGGTAGTCAGAGGGCCCGCCATCCCGGTCCACGTGGGCGTCGCAATGGGCTATCTTGTCGTTCGCTCAGTGGCGATCAAAGGGTTCTGATTCTCGTCGCTCGATCCGGCTCGGTCCGTCTCGTACCGCGTCAGACCTTCTCGTCTGACAACCATGGTCGATGACGGTGTTCACGATTTATGCTATGTTCACGCATACGTGAACATGCCACCTTCTGTGAACATGCGGGCCGATCTCGGTGCCGGAATGGAACGGGCGCTCCTGGGAAAGCTTGCCGAGATTCTACGAGACGTGGGATGGCTGAGCGAGGTCCGCGTGGAAGGACAGGGGCGAGCGACCTCCGATGGCGCTGACGCAACCGTCCACGTCGGGCTCGCAAAAGGTCGCCAAGTACGGCTCCGAGTCTACGCAAAGAAGGAAATTCGCCCCAGCGGGTTCTCGGCCTGGGCGAATCTGAGGCACGGTACCGCCAAGGATAAAGGCGTTTCCGTCCTCGCCATGCCATTCGTTTCGCCGCGGCTCGCCGATCTTTGTAAGCAAGCCGGTTGGAGTTGGTACGACCTTGCGGGCAATTGTCTGATCGACGTACCCGGGCTGCTTCATGTGAAGCGAGGGGGGATCGCTCCCGTGCACCGGCCACCACGCTCGGGCGCGAACCTCGGCACCGCGGCAGCAGGGCGCGTGCTCCGTGCCCTGTTAAGCCCTGCGCATGTGGGGCAAATATGGACGCAACGAAGCCTGCAGGCGAGCACCTTCCTGACGAAGACGAACATCCACGGGGAGGAGGTCAGTCTCGGTCTCGTGAACAAGGTCATCCGTCATCTGCGCGACGAGGGGTTCGTTGAGGATGCCGACGCGCGCGGGATGCGAGTCCGAGATCCTGGCGGCCTGCTGGCAGCATGGAACAAGGCCTATCGTTTCGATCTTCATGAGCGTCATGCCTACTTCTCCTTGCTCAAAGGGACACAGCTACACGAGGCCCTGTCCCGTGTTCAGGTCGAGGCAGGTGTCATGGTTGCGTATGCCGCATTCTCCGCGGCGGAGCGGCAGGCGCCGCACGTGCGTCAGCCCAAAACGTGGCTCTACATAGGTCGCGCATTCCTCGATTCGTTCATCCACCAAACGCAGGCGAAGGAGGTGGATTCTGGAGAAACCATGCTGGTGCTCGTACCCGCCGACATGGGTGTCTTTCTGTCGTTCGAACCAGATTCGAACGTTGGATCGCGGGTGCTGGGCTGCACGGACCCGGTTCAGACGTACGTCGACCTTGCCCATTGTGGCGGTCGTGGTGAGGAGGCCGCGCAGGCGTTGCTCGAACAGAAGATTCGCCCGGCCTGGAAGGCGGTCGCGCCAACATGGTGACCGAGCCCCGGGTACAGCACGAGTATGGCACGCGAGAGATAGACGCCGCCCGGCGCGTTCTCGTCGATCTCGGGCAGGTGCTCGGTTCCTGGTTCAAGGACAGCATCGTTGTCGTTGGTGGGTGGGTTCCGGACCTGTTGATGCCGCAGGTCGACGAGCCCCACATCGGCAGCATCGATGTTGACCTGGCGCTCGACGCCAACAAGCTCAGCGACGGTCGTTACGCCGAGATCGTAAAGTCACTCCTGGATACCAGGCGCTACGAGAAAACCGATAAGTCATTCAGGCTGCGCGCGAAAGTGACCCTCGGCGACGGAGGTCCAGCGGTCGTGGTCGATGTCGATTTTCTCAAAGCAGCAACCAAGCGGAGGAAGCGCAAGGGACCGCCGTTGATGCCGGATTTTCGGCCGCTCGACGCCGACGGCTGCGCGGCGGCTTTCCTGCATCCCGAACCTGTGCTGATGGAGGGGCTGATGATCTCGGGTGCGGCGAACCGGGTGAACCTTCGGGTGGCATCCATTGCCGACTTCCTTGTCATGAAGGCATATGCGCTGGCCGGCCGAGACAAGCCGAAGGACGCGTACGACATCTGTTTCTGTCTGGACAATGCGCCCGGAGGAATGGAGGCTCTCGCGGCCGTTTGGCGCGAACGGCGAGGGGAGCCCCTGGTGGCAACCGCGCTGGCGTACCTGCGAGCCAAGTTCGAGACTGTGGACTCCTTCGGGCCGCGACAGGTCGCGGTCTTCTATGAGGCGACCACGCGGGACGAGCGGGAGAGGCACAGCCGGCGAGGCTACGAGCTGGTGACCCGGTTTCTGGCGATCATCGAACGAGAGGACCGCTAACCGCAGTGGCGGTGAACGGCCAGGTGAGCACAAACGTGAACGGTGCGTGACGTGACGAGAGAAGAAGCATTTGCCTCTGCGTTCAAGGACGCCGATATTGTTGTCGTCATAGACGATTGGAAAGGTGCAGCATCGAAGTCCGCGAGTGCGCCCTCATACTTCGCGGGACGCACGTTCGTTGCGGCCGATCCCGCGACGGTCGAACTGTATCACCTGCTGTGGAGTTCGGAGGCGGCCGCATGGCATGCGGGCGGGAATAGGCAAGCCGTCAGATTCCTCTAGTGCACGCGCGGCTGCCCGTGTCCGCAACCGCGGTGTCCGCCGATGGCGTCTCCATCTTCGGACCCTTCGAAGAGGTTAACGGTGTCATCGACGTGCGGGGCGAAGACATCGGCGTTGTGAAGGTAGGGACCGTACACCCCAGCGAGTTCACGGTCATGCAGATCTGCACGCCCGATCGCCGACTAGAGCTGATCAGGCGCACATTCACGTCGCTCGAGCAGCTCAAGCATGAAGATCAAATATTCGATCCGCTGGCCCACTATCGCCTCGTGGTGGTCACGCGTCGCACCGACAAGACGAAGGGTGGTGGCGGTAATAACGATGATGCTCACGTCATCGACAATGAGCCCCGGTTCGTCGAACAGGCTTACTTTCACGTCGTCGGCCCGCCCGGAATCGAGGTGCCTGACGTTCCCGCGCAGCCGGATCTTCCCGCCACTTCTGAACCGCCGCCCACCGGATTCGAAGATCTGCGCCTATACCTGAAGGCCACCGTCCCGGCGATCAGGTTCGACGACGACAACAAGCCAATCGTTCCGCGCGCGTTCTATCGCGGCTACGACGTGGCCTTCGGTTTCAACGAGCCCTCGGTCGTCGAAAAGCTGTACCGGTTGTCGCGACGCGATCTGACAGTGCGGGTCTTCGATGCCGCGAACAATCCCGTCCTCGATGCCGACCGCAGGGTCGTGATTCCTGGCGTGCGGTGGGAGCGCGATTCGTCACCGACCTTGACCGAAGCGACCTCGAGGTGGGTCAGGATGGTGAACGCGGCGCAATGCCGTCCGGTCGATGTCCCCGTGTTCGACGAAAATACCATCCTCGGCGATCAAAAGGTCGCGGGTCCTGCCGAGGTAGTGCTGGCCCCCGAGGCCCTCTACCAAGCCCGACTCGTCCCAGCCCTCCTGCACGAATCGTTTGTCAACCCTATCTCGGGCCTTGCAGCAGACGGCACCCATGAACTCGAGCGCTGGACCGTTGGTGAAGCTGACGGGGCAAATCCCTCGCGCTGGGAAATCGGTTCGGAGGCGCTGTTCGATCCGAGTGGCCAGCCCGTACTCGATCAGGATGGCAAACAGTTGAAGTTGTTCTTCGTGACCGAGAAGACGGGGGTTCGTTCCGCCCTGATCTATCGAGGCCCAATCGCCGCGCCCAACGACGCCAGTCACCCCACTCAGTGGAGCGATTTCCGGGCGAGCGCACAGTTTCGGTGGAGTTCAGGGTCCGTTGCCTTCCAATTCCGCCGCGCTTCGACGGGCAACAAGCTCCACGTATCCCTGGATCGTGGTTCCGGCACCTTGTTCGTCACCGCAGGAATCAACGGTACCCAACAGACTCTCCACGCTCACCAGGTTGATTTTGGATCGCCGCTATCGGACTTCGTGTTGGCAATCGAGTGCGTGGGCAAGAACCTGCGCGTAAGCCACGCCGGCGCTCCTCCTGTTGACCTCGTGTTGCCGGCCACAAGCTCGGCACAGGGGAGCGGTTCGGAAGCCGCAGAACTCTGGCCCTCGGACGAGGATCAGGCGCAGAGTTTTGGGCGGTTGATGTTCTCAAGTGCGGCAGGTGCGGCGGCGCATGCGCATCATCGCTGCCCTGATGGAAGCCCCGTCCGCGGCCCCGTTTTCTCCGGCACCTCGGCCTACCGGCCGTGGCACCGGTCAGCGCCCCACCCCGCGGGCCACCTCAGGCGCGACTGGCCGGCGAGAGGCCTGC
>JANOJB010000368.1:0-2683 GCA_031407985.1 Pseudomonadota bacterium
GGAATCACGCCGCCCGCGCCGCGCGCGCCATAGCCAAGCTCGGGTGGAATCAGCAGCGTGCGTTTGCCGCCGATTTTGATTCCGGCCACGCCCTCGTCCCAGCCCGAAATGACCTGCCCCATGCCCAGGCCAAACGAAAACGGCGTGCCGTGATCCAGCGAGCTGTCGAACTTCTTTCCCTTCGCGCCGTTCACCCACAGCCAACCCGTATAGTGCATGACGCACGTCTTTCCGGATACCGCAGCGACGCCGGTTCCGGGTTGTGTGTCTTCGTATTGCAGTCCGCTTGGGGTTGTCGTCATGGCCATGTTTGTCCCGCTCCTTCTTGTGGGTCGTTGATTCCGTCGCCACCATGCGGTGCCGCGGCTATCCGGCCTTTTACCACCGGTATGTTGGTATCTTTCGAAAATGCGGCTTCGCTTCGTGCCCCCGCTGGGCCTGCTGCTGGTTGCCACGGCGCCCGTCGGTGCGGCGCCCCGTGCCCGGCCCGCGCCCGCACTCGCGTCGACGCCCGCATCCACGACGGAATGTCGACCGCAAGATCGGATTGAACTGAATCTCGCGACCTGGAAGGCTGCCCTGAAGCGGGCCGAAACCCCGCAAAGGCACGCCGAGGTGTTGGGCGAGGTGAAGCTTTCGCTGGATGTGGGCGACGCGAAAATGCCCGCGGGCTTGGGGGCAGGCGCGGTCGATGATGCGTCCGCGGTGGAGGCGGATGATTCGTCGCACGAATCCCCCGAGCAAGCCGACGGCCCCACGCCCGTGCCGGCGCGGATCACTTTGCTGAGCGTCGACGATACCCTGGTGCAACTGGGCGCGGGAATGTTGCCCGACCATCTCATTCAGGTGCGCTATCGAATCCAAAGGGGCGACGAGAAGATCACCGCCTACTTGATTCAGGTCGCGCGACCGTTCGGCGGTCCCAGCTGGTGCCTGCTTGGATCCGAGCTCAGTCGACAGGATACCGGGAAGGCCAGGTTGGAAAGTTATGATCTCGCGTTCGTGCCCTTGGTGAACGCCAAGGCCAAGGCGATCGAGGTCAAGATTGGGCAGGTCCAGTTGCGCCACAGCGAAACCATCCGGCAGTACTGGGTGGCGGATGGTTTTCGGCTGCGGAAGGTCTTCGATCAAGAGATCGGCCACATGGACAACATCGGGGCCAGCGCCGAGACCCTGTCGAAGAGCGGCACCATCGCATTGATCGGAGAGTTCCCGAGGCGCATCGAGCTGAAGGAAACCAACAAACGCGTGATCTGCGATGCGCGGAACGACGAAGCCCCTTGTTTGGAAAGTGAGCGAGCGTCCACCACGATCTTCGTCTACGACGGCAAGGTCTACGCGCGTCGCAAGTGATCCTCTTCAACGCGAGGCCGCGACCGTGGTAAACGCGGGTTATGACCGCCTCCGCGTCGATTATCTTGTTGGCGCCCGGTGCCGGTGCGGGAAGCACGTCGCTCTGGATGCGCGCGTGGGCTGATCGCCTGGCGACGTTGGGTGTGGTCGAGACGCTGGACTATCCGTACCGCTTGGCGGGACGAAAGGCTCCCGACAGGTTGCCCGTGCTGATTGCGGCGCATCGCGCGGCGCTGAACGCGGCCCGCGCGCGCCATCCGGAGGCCGCGCGTGTCGTGTTGGCCGGCAAGTCGATGGGAGGTCGCGTCGGGTGTCACGTCGCGCTCGAGGAAAACGTAGACGCTGTGGTTTGTCTCGGTTACCCGTTGCGCGGCGCCACCGGCACGTTGCGGGATCAGGTCCTGCTGGCGCTGCGGACGCCGGTTTTGTTCGTTCAAGGTACGCGCGATCCGTTGTGCCCGTTGGATGCCCTGGCCAGCGTGCGCGAACGCATGACTGCGCCCAACCAGTTGCTGATCGTCGAAGGTGGAAACCATTCGCTGGAGGTGCCACGCAGGCGATCACTGCCGGGTGCGGGCCGCGATGCCGGTGCGCGCGTCGTCACGTCCGTGCCCGATGTTCAAGAGGTATCGGACCTGGTCGTCCTGCGAGGGATAGGGGCGTTTCTGGCTGGGCTGGCTGGGCCGGCCGGGCTGGCGGGGATTGTCTAGAAGGTTGTGTGATTCCGACTGGCGGCGGTAGAAGGCATCCTTCATGCACACTTTGCCGAGTGGGATCGCAATTGCCTTAGTTGGTTTTGCCACCGTGGCGGTCTGTACCGGTCTGGCCGGCTGCGCGACGATGGTTCCCCCGAAGCCGGAGTATCAACCGGATGGCAGTTTTCTGTTGAAGTGCGGCACATCGTTGTCGCGCTGCCTGGATCGCGCGGAGGAGATCTGCCTGGGTAGCCGGTTCACCGTCCTGGCAGCCGTTGATCAGCGCGACTATCGGGGGGGGCAAGGTATGGAGGAGTCCGAGACGCGTTCCAGCCGTGCGGTGGTGAAGTGTGGAAGCAGGGCGAAGGCGTGGTTCGGCGCAAGCGAGGATCCGTTGCCCACCCCGGCCACGATGGGCAAGCCGGCGGCACCGAAACCGAATCCCGTCGTCCAGATCTGTGTGCCGGGGGCCACGCAGGCGTGCACCGGCGCGGCGGCGTGCGCGGGGGGGCAGGCGTGTTCGCCGGATGGATCCGGTTTTCTAGCTTGCGACTGCGGGGGCGCGACCGTTGGTGCCGCCACGGCACCCGCGGCGGTTGCTCCCGGTGCGGTGACACCCGGCACCGCGCCACCCG
>JANOJB010000038.1:0-55491 GCA_031407985.1 Pseudomonadota bacterium
TCGCGAAAACCGCCGTGCGCGCCCGCAAAGGTGGCGTGCGAACGCCGCCCACATCGACCGCCATGGTCCGCAACGGCCGCAACCGGACCGGCTGACGGAGACGAAGGGTATGCCTGACGCCTGCGTTTTGGATGCATCGGCCGCGTGCGCGCTGATCTTCCGCGAACCGGAACACGGTCGGGTGTTGTCCGCTCTTCACGACTGCCAACGGCTGCTGGTGCCCCACTTGTTTCATCTTGAGGTGGCGAATGTCGCTCGCACCAAGGTGAGGAGGGCCGAGATTCGACGCCCTCAAGCGGAGGCCATGCTTGCGGAGCTGACGACATGGCCAATTGAAATCGTGGTGGCTGGATGGCAAGACGCGTGGCCCCTGGCCTGGGAGCACGATTTGACCGTCTACGATGCGGCATACCTGTGGCTCAGCGTCGATCAGAACCTGCCCCTTCTGACGCTTGACGCCGCGGTACGACGCGCCGCCGGCAAGCGCGCTCTGGGCTGACGTGAGCTGAGCGCGACGAGTTCACGTGAACCTCGTCGCGCTTGTCACCACGCCAAACCGACGGTCTGGCGGAGGTAGATCCACCACCCACGGTCGGCAATTGCGGATGCGTTGGGAAGGATCGAGAAGGCGCACGGCGATTCATCCGTGCCTGGGACGCGACACAACCCCCTGACGTCATGATCAACGACGATCGGAAGGCCCAGCACGATCCGAAAAACCCCCGACACTTGTCCACGCTGCTGGAAAGGCACGCGCAACTCAGCTCCGACCTCGGGCGTGACCGACAAGACGTGAAACACGTGACTGGGATCAACGATTTCGCTTGGCTCGTGGGCTGGGTCGAAGGCGAGGAAACCACCGAGAAGATTCAGCGACGGACCCACCCCCCCAACGAAGAACAAACGTCCAATTCTGGGCACGGCGATGCTGGGCAAGATGAAACGGAATCGAAGATCCGCCCCCCACCCCAGCGGAATACCGGCGCCGATCCCTGCCTCAACCTGAAAGCGTGCCGCGAGCACCCGTCCAACACTGAGGCGCAGCCGTAACTCGTTCGAGAAAAGAGGAGGCGTCTCGAAGGAGGCCGCGAGGTATGCCGGATGGGAATTTATGGGGAAGCGCTCATCATCCATCGATTCCGCGGCGAGCACTGAAGTCTGTGCCAAGCCAAGGACGAGCAGTCCGGCCAAGAACCCAATCATGGCCGCGCTCATTGCGGCGACCCAAAGCAGGTCAGGCGTACTCCGGCAGTCCCAGACGTCGCGTCCAGTCGCGCGGGTCGCCACGCTAGCCCGACCGACCGGGGTTTGTCACCACGCCAAACCGACGGTCTGGCGGAGGTAGAACCACCATCCTCGGTCGACCCTCGCGGACGCTGTGGGGATGAACTCGAAAGCGCAGGGTGATGATTCGTCGACGGCTGGAAGTCGGCACAGGTTCCCCATGTCGTGATCAAGCACGATCGGGACGCCGAGCAGGAGCCGAAAGACACCCGACATCCGCCCGCGTGGCTGAAAGGGCACACGAAACTCGAATCCGACCTCGGGCGCTACCGCCAAAACATGGAATACGTGACTCGGATCTACGAGCACCTCTTGCTCTCGTGCAGGATCGACGCCCAGAAAGCCGCCGAGGAGGTTAAGCGTTGGACCGAACCCAGCGATAAAGAACAACCTCCCCACATTGGGCACGGCAAGGCTCGGCAATACGTAGCGGAGTCGGAGATCTGCACCACCACCCAGAGGAATCCCAACGCTAAGCCCTACCTCCAGTTGGAAGCGCGCCGCCAAGACGCGTCCGAAATGGACGCCAATGCGGGCCTCGCCAGATGCAGGAGGAGGCGGTTCTAGGGAACCCACGATGTAGGTTCGGTGGTTCTTGAGCAGGGCCCTCGGATCATCTTGGGTTTCCGCGGCACGACCGTGCGCCGCCCCCAGCACTAGAAATGCGACCGCCAAGACTAGTGGCCTGATCATGGAACCTTCTTCCACCAGGCACGGCCAACGCACTCGTCAATGACCGTCAAAGATGAACGGCGCCAGTCCCCTCTATTCATTGAAGCGTCGTCTCCGGAGTTCCCAGCACGGGCCGTGGGTCAGTAACACGATCCCATCACCGGCAACCTACGTTGGACAAGGAGCTTGTATGCTCGCGCCTCGTCTTCCATCGGTGCGTCCTTGTATCCGTTGCGGGCAATTTCGACGAGATATTCCTCCACGAATCGCGCGGAGCCAAGGTCCCGATATTGGTGAACGTGGACTAGTTCGTGTATCAGGGTTCCGATGGCCGCCCGAAAATCGCAGTCACCCAGCCCGTTTCGGAATTCCTCGGGAGTCACATACAAGCTGGAGTCGTACAAAGCATCATATCGTTCGCCAACGAGAATTATGAGGTTCTCCAAAGTGAGCGCGTTGGTCGTCCCATTGTCGATATCGGCGGACTGCGCCCATAGCGCCGCCAGGAAATGGTCGTGGCGTATCACGAGGGCGCTGTTTATATCGATCCCGGAAAAATGCGATGACCCATTCGCAATATCCAGAGCTATGAGGTCATTCAGAATCGCCTTCACCTCGCCTGGAATCGGATTCGCAAAGACCTTGGTGAGCTCGATCTCTTGTTCAAGAAAATCGAGAACAGGTTCGAGGACAATGAAGCCAACATCGGCCAGCGCTGTATAGAACTCATCCACTGGATTTCCGATCTCGCACGTGATTTCTATCCCTTCATTCCAGTAAGCGGGTGCTGCCTGGATGGCCCTGACCACGATACAGGTAGGGTCAGCGAGACACAGTGGTTTCGGGAGGCAACAAAAAGGTCGGACGATGCACAGCGCGTAGCTCGTGGACCTGCAATCGGGAATCTCCACGAACTTAGCTGGCGTCCAGAGTCGTTTCAGGACCTCTCGGCAAATGTTGATTTCCGTTGGAACGCTGGGCAAGACATCGAAGAGGTCGGCGACCACCGGTATCGACGCCAGCGTCGCTGTCTCGGACATTCCCGCTACCTCCCAGGTCAGGGGCCCACCGTCGGATTCCACGGCGAATGCGAACTGCCTCCGGCCGGGACTGAAGATGGTGGTCTGACCGCGCGAGCCGCTGGGGCTACTCGAGAACCTGTTGTCCGCGCCGACGGGGAGTTGGACGGCGGCCGGGGAATCATTCCGGTAACCGAAGTAGGCCTTGAATCGCCCATCCCCAAGCGACTGAATGCCCTCAAGGATCGGCTCAATTGGTGGATACGCCGGACACGGCGGCGATGACGACGACGCGGTCACCGATGTCCCCATCAGCGTCCACACCAGGGGACTGCCGTTGAAGTCGACCCCAAAGGCGTTCACGTGCCGGCCCGTCTTGAATATCTGGGCTTGGCCCCGGTCCGCATTTTGACCGGGAGTGATCTTGTTCTCGTCGGACGGCGGCACGACGGTCTCAATCCCCGACCCGTTTTCATAGCCAAAGACGGCCCTGAGTTGGCCCCCGCCCAGAGGCCGGACGCATTCCAAAATCGGAGTCACCGTCGGAGGTAACACGCAGACAGGAGACAAAGGAGAGGCGGTGGCGGCCTGGCCACGAACCTCCCACGTGAGGCTAGGACCGCTGAAGTCCACCGACAACACCTTGGTATGGGTCCCGGGACCGAACGACGTCGGTTGGCCCCGATCGCTGACACCGGGCGTCACCATGTTCCCCGGACCAATCGGCTGATGGTACTCCGTGGCGGCCGTGTTCACGTACCCGAACAGCGCCCGGTAGGTCCCACCTTGCAGCGGCGTCACGCATTCGACCACCGGAAGGACGGGTCCCTTCAAACGCAAGTTGTCCAGAAGATATGTACCCGTACCGGCGTAGGGCACGTTCAGAACGACCGTCAAACGCAGATCATTGTAGGGGCCCTCTTTCAGTTTCTGTACGACGAAATCCGGAAACGTGAACTGCCATGTCTTGAAGACACCCAGCGGAGCCCCCGTTAGCTCGACCTGACCCAGATACTGGTTGTAGACGCCCCGCGATGGCGCGCTGACGAACATCTGCATCGCGCCAAACCACCACTGGTTCGGTTGCACAACGGGCAAGAGTAGGTCGATCAGAAAGGACGTGCCGACCTCGATGCCGGAAAGCTCTGGACCGTTGGAGGTCAGATCGCCGCTGACAATCGTCGTGTAGTTGATCGGCGATGCCAGCGCCAGAGCGAAGCCACCTTGGGTGCGCTGCGTACTCAGGGATTTGCCGCCCGAACTATGGGCCCAGTGTCCTGCATTCTCGAAGCCGAGGATCTCCTGGTTGCTGGTGGCTGTCAGAGCAGCGGTAGTGGTCACAACCGGCGCCTCGGGAGGATCAATACAACCCAACACGACCGCCACCGGAAGAAGTGTCGTACCCAACACCCTGAAGAGCGATCTGAAGTTGAACATGGAACCCCTCCTCGCCTGCGGCCCCGACGTGGCGCCGAGGCACGAGTGTCCCCCCCCCCCAAGCTAAAGTGTCAATCGGTTTTAGGTGGTCGGTTTCGACCGCCCCAGGCCGATTGGATCTATCGGGGATGCGGCCGGCCCTTGCGCAGCAAAATCTCGGTGCGACCCACCTGGACCAGATCCGGCAGCCGCCCCACCCGCGTGAAGCCAAGCTTGCGATAGAAACCAAGCGCGCTGCGGTTGTTCGCGTCGGCCGACACGAACAACCAACGCCTGTCAGCGAACGTTTGCGTCTGGGCGTGGGCGATCAGCGCCCGTCCGATTCCCTTGCCCGCCGCCTCGGGGCGAACCGCCAACAAAGCCACGAAGTTGCCCAGCAGGATGCCCGGCTGCAACACCAGGACGCCGGTTGTCGATCCTTTCGTCATCCCCGTTGTCGTTGCCGTTGCGGTCGACGTCGCCACCCAAACCTGACCCGCGCCCGCGGACCGGCGCAGGAACTTGGCAAGACCGGCGGCGCCATAACCAAGCCCCCGCCAGGGCTCCATCGCCGCGATCCACGATCCCTGGCGGCCGGCAACGGCGGCGGACGCGGACGCGACCCGAATCGTGGTCATGGGCAGACCGCCCCATCGCGCGCGCCGCACGGACGCGGCGATGGGCCCGCCGAATCCACGGGCGCCAGCGGCAAGATCGCTTCAGTGCCCACGCGCGCCCCGGCGACGGCGGTGCCGCCCGCCGCCAGCAGCGTCGAGATGTGAACGAACTGAAAACCGCCTTCGCGAAGCTGGTTCAATATCTTCGGAAGAGCGGTCGCGGTCTGGGTTTCACGCCCATTGATATGGAAGATGACGATCGATCCCGCGCGTGCCTTCCGCATCACGGTTCGGACGATGGCGTGTGCGGTGGCGGACGCGCTGGGATCACCCGACACCACGTCCCACAGCACGACCGGAAGGTGCTTGTCGTGCGCGATCCTCAACACGCGATCGCTGAACTTCCCGAACGGGGGACGAAACGCCACGCTGCGCTTGCCGTGGATGGCCAACGCGGCCTCGGTCTTGTCGATCTCGGAGGCAATCTTCTCGTCGGGCAGCTTGGCCATGTGCCGGTGGCCGTACGAATGGTTCCCAAATTCGATCAGCGGATCCGCAGCCAAATCCTTCATCGCGCGTGGATGAAATTCGACCCACCGGCCTGAGACGAAGATCGTCGCGGGAACGTTCTGGCGCTGCAACACCCGGTAGACGGGACGATCGAAACCATAACCGTGGCTCTTGGTCGCGCAGGCATCGAACGTGATCGCGATGCTCATGCCGTCGACGTCGACCCGACGGATTATCGGCGGCGGCGGTACCGCTGACGTCAGCGTGTCGGGTGCCCGTGGCGTCAACCGCGCCCAACCAACGACGGGAGCAGCCGGCGTCAGACCAGCCAACAGCCACGCGATTCCCACGGCATGCACCATTTCAGAACATTTCGAGCAACATGACGATCGCGTCTTCTTGATCGTCCGCGTAGTAGTGCGGACGAACCCCGACCGTCCGAAACGCGAAGCGACGATAGAGGTCCTGCGCGATGAGGTTCGAGCGCCGGACCTCCAGGGTCATGCAGCGACAGGATCCCCGCCGCGCGACATCGACCATGTGGGCCAGCAGACGCGTGGCATGCCCGGCCCGCCGCTGTACGGGATGCGTCGCGATGTTCAGGATGTGCAGCTCGTCGGCGACCAACCAATAGTTGGCGAAGGCGGCCACCTCACCTGTCCCGCTGTCGCGTAATACGTCCACGCGCGCCCAGTCGCGTTCAAGCTCCTCCAGGAAAACGTTCCGCGACCACGGTGCCCGAAACGACAGCCGTTCAATCTCCATGACCGCGTCGATGTCGCCGCTCTCCATGGCGGTGATGAAGAAGGGTTGCGGGGCCTTGCTAAGCGCCATCGGTACTCGGAAGCGATCGTAGGATGGCCCCCCAAACCTCGGGGATCCCGTCACCGGTTTGGCCCGATGCCAGCAGCGGCGCGCCCAGCGAAATGCCTGGAAAGACCGAGCGCAGGGAATCGCGTAGCCGGCCGCGATCGGAAGCGGACAACTTGTCCACCTTCGTGAACACCACCCGGCAAGGAATTGACAGCGTCGCCAGCCACTCGATCAGCTGCCGCTCCTCGGCCTCGACCCCGCGTCGCGCGTCGACCAGCACCACGAACAACGCCAGCGTCGGACGAAGTGTCGCGTAGCCTTCCAGCAGCGGCTGCCAGGACGCGCGTTCGACCTGCGACACACGCGCGTATCCGTACCCAGGCAGATCGGCCAGACGCAGCGTCCGGACGGCAACCGGCGCTGTCCGACCCGGTGCCGTCCGACCCGGCGCCGTCGGGCCCGACGCCGGTGGGCCCGGCGCCGCCACCTGCAGATCGTAGAAGATGATCCCGCGCGTACGTCCGGGCGTCTTCGACGTGCGTGCCAACGCATGGCGCCCCGCCAGGCGATTCAACAGCGTCGACTTGCCGACATTCGATCGACCCGCTATCGCCACCTCGGGCGGACCGGCGGGCGGCAACGATGCGAACGACCGCGTTTCGGCCACGAACGTGGCCGCGCGAACTTCCGGGGACGATAGTGCCGGTCGACTCAAGCGGCGTACATTAGCACCCAGGCCGGTGCATCACCGGACGTTGGGTTAGCATGGACGCGTGACCGACGGATTGGCCCTGATCGGACTGACCGGTGGGATTGGCACCGGCAAATCGACCGTCGCGCGCCTGATCGCCGGGCGCGGCATCCCGGTCCTGGACGCCGATCAACTGGCGCGCGACGTGACCCAACCGGGCTGTCCCGCCCTGGCGGACATCGCCGCGGCCTGGCCCCAGGCGATCAGCCCCGACGGACAGCTGGACCGGCGCAAACTGGGCGCAATCGTCTTTGCCGATCCGGCGGCGCGCAGGCGACTGGAGGCGATCATGCACCCGCGTATCGTCGACCTGGCCAAGGTCCGCACACGCGAACTGGCGCGAGCTGGGCATCACCTTGCGTTTTATGAAGCGTCGCTGCTGGTGGAGACAGGACGGCACCGCGATCTGGATGGACTGGTCGTGGTCGACGCGCCGGAGGCCACGCGGATCGCGCGGGTCGTGGCCCGGGACGGACTTGCCGCGTCCGATGTACAGGCGCGCATCGCCGCCCAGTTCCCCATGCCGGACAAACGCCGGGTCGCGACCTACGTCATCGACAACGACGGAGACTTGACCGCGCTTGGCGCGAAGGTGAACACGATGCTGGCCACGTTCACGTTGGCTGCCGCGCGCTGATCGCTGTTTTCGCCACGCCCGCGGCGCGTGCCGCCCGGATTCAGGGAACCGCGCCCTTGTTCTTCTTGATCCGCGCGGCGTCGAACGTGTCGGCCCATTTCAGGATCAGCGTCAGATCGTCGGCGTTTAGGCTGTCCGGATCATCCTTGGGCATCGTTCGTCGCCCCGACACACTGTCCAGCACCTTGCGAATGGCGCGACCGGCGATGGGACCGCGCCGTCCAGTGAACGGATAGCGGCTCATGTTCAGCGGTTCCACCGCCTTGCGGTTGGATTCTTCGCCGCTGCCGGTGTGGCACCGGTAACAATTTCGTTCGAACGCCGGCCACGCCTGCAGATAGGCGGCCATCTCGGCGACCGAAATGTCGCCGTCCACCGCATCGCCGCGCGACGACGTCTCCAAAAGCAACACACCCAGAATCACCAGAGCGATCGCCACCGCCCGCTTCACTCGACACTACCAACGACCGGTACACAGCGACCCGAAGCACGATCGCAGGTGGCCCCTCCGCTGACGGCACCGCCGCAGAGGGCATCGGGGTCGGGACCGCGGTTGCATCCCGCCACGTCCGCCAGGCGGCCGCACATGGAGGCGTCGAATCCACGCCTTGAGAACAGGGCGTCGGCCGCCGTCGGAAACATCTGCCCGTCGACCACGATGCCGTCACCGTCGCTTCGCCGATCCCAGAACGCCAGCGCGGTGGGCTGCGCGTTGGGCATCGAGAAGCTGTTGCAAACGTAGGCGTCCAGAGGCGCGGCATCGAAAGCGGCGGGCGAGGCGAAGATACCGTGCGACCAGACGTCGGAATCCGCCAGCCCGCGCTTCATGGCCAGATGGCAGGTGGCGCAGAAGGGTTTGACGACCGCGCGATAAAAATCGGCGTCACCGGCGCGTGTGTTCCAGGTGGCGGGGACACCATCGCCGGTGACAGTGCTGCCTGGATTCTTGACGCCATCGGGGTAAAGGCCGCTGACCATCGCCTGTTGCGCGGGTGTCAACGGGGTCTCGACCGCCATCGCGTTGAACACCCGGATACGTTCTTCCTGTCCCGCCCGCGTGAGGCCCGCCGGCAAACCGCTACCGACGGCGAATGCGACCAGCGTAGGATCCAGCGGCAGGAAGCGCGCGTTTTTCACAAGATGCCGTCGCTGGTCATACGCACCGCCGTGGCAAGTCGTGCACACCTGCGGATGCGGCCGTGGGCCCATCGTGTCCAGACGCGCCCATTCTTGTCGTTTACCCTTCGGACCATAGACGTAAAACTGAACCTGATAACCGGGATCCATCGACGGGCGGTACGTGATGCAGACGGTGTTGCGCGTGTCGATGTCGTCGATCGCCGCCTGCAGCGCACCCGTCGCTTGCCGAAAGCCGGCGCCGTGATTCGTGACGAAACAGGCCACGCCCTTCAGCGGCGCACCGTTCGCGTCGGTGCCGTCCACGAAACGCGAACATCCAAGCTGGCGTCCCAGCCCCAGTTCGTTCCGGTTGTAGTAGACCGCGATCCCCGTGCGTTCCCGATAGGCCTCAACACTCTCCTCCGCTTCGCGCGCGGAAAAACCGAAGACACGCTTCCATTCGTCCAGATCCATCGGCGCGGTCTTTCGTTCGGGCGTGGGTTCGCCGGTGAACGGATCGGGATAGTCGACGGGAACCGAGATGGGAAACGGCGTCTGCAGCGTGTCATAGAACCGCAACGTTTCCTCGATCATCGGGTCCGCGCCCGCGATCGGAGGCAGCATCGGTTTGCCGTCGGAGGCGACGCCGGTCAACAGGCCCAGGTTGTCCCGGTAGGCGGCGTTCAACGTCGCCGAGGGAACCGGGGGCGGGCCCGACACGCGAACAGATACCTCCGGTGGCTCGGTCGCTTTCGGATCCCCACAGGCCGCCAACAACGTGATCGCCGCGCCCACCATCAGCACGCCCCGGGTATCCGATTTCGAAATTGGGTTTGTCATGGAACAGGCGCTTTCGATCGCGCCCGTTCATCTGCATCGGCACGGTTCTGACTGGACCTAACTCAAATCCCAGGACCGTAAGCGGCGGTACACCCGTCGGCGATCGAGTGCAAAAAACATCCAGACAACCCCTGAGAAAACGCGCTATTTCGTGTGAGCAGGTTCGGCAGGTGTCGCCGTGCGCACGACGTCCAGAGCCACCTCGCCGACAGTGCTTCTTCGTGCTATCCGACCGGTCCCCAGAGGAGACGCCTGATGAGTTTTCTTCCCAACACGCGCGGACAATCTATCCATCGCAACCGTTCGTTCGCCAACTTGCTCGCGATGGTCGCGGTGGTCGCGGCAATGACGCCGCTGATATCTGGTTGTTCGGGAGGGCCGGATTCAGCCGGTGGCGGCGGCACGGCGGGAAGCGGTGGCATGAGCGGTGCCGGAAATACGGGAGGTGGTGGAATTACCTGCGACGCGCCGACGATCGTGTTCATTCCCAGTTGCAGCTCCGGGGCGGTTTGTCACGGGCCCTCGGAGCTGTTTCCGCCCAATCTGGCGCTTGCCGATCCCACGCCCGGACTGGTGGGGGTGAAGTCGAAAAGCATCGCCCCCTGCACGAACCTGCCCATCGTGAACGCCGCCGATCCCGCGACCAGCGTGCTTCTGACCCGAATCAACGGCACGGCGTGCGGCGAGCAGATGCCCTCGCAACTTGACGGCGCCCAACCACCGCTCACCGCCGACGAGATGGCGTGCGTGACAAGCTGGGTCCTGTCGAAGAAGCAGTGAGGTACGCTGTCTGCCGATGGCACATCCCGACCAAGGACTTCAAAGCGACGGCCTCAAGACCGCCCTGCACGCCGCGTTGGCGGGAAAACCGGCCGAGTTGGAACGTATGCTCGCGCGTATGGGGGCAGCGATGGCCACCCCAAACCTGCGCCTGGCCGCCGCATTCGGCGCCGAGAGCGCGGCGTATCCCGGCCCGGTAGCGGCGCTGCTTGGGCATCTGGCCCACGATGATGCCCCCCCCGATACCGCCCGCGTCTTTCTGCCCATCGCCGCCGCGCACGGCTTCGCCGGTTGCATCCGCGTCGAACGCGACGTGGAAACCTCCTGGGCGGGTCTGGCCGAACTGGCCGCCGATGAGCGCGCGCCGGTTCGCCTCGGCACGTGCGACGCGATGGTTTCGATCTGCATGCGAGACGGCGGCGCGGACCTGCTGGTCGGGCGCGCGTTGTCCTGGCTGGACAACGACGATCGCGAACGGCGCCTGGGAACGGCGGCGTTGGCCATCGAAGCCCTCGGCGAAAAACGAATACTGGCGTGCATCCGGGATGCCGGGGCGTTGCATGCTTACCTGTCGCGCGTGATCAGCGAAGTCGCCGAGGCGCCCCGCTCCGCCGAACGCTCGGACGCGCGCAGGCGCTTGGTGCGATCGCTACCCCGGATCCTGGCGGCCCTAGTCTTGAACACGGGTGCCGGTCCCGACACCCAACGTTGGTTCGAATCCGAATGCACACGCGCCGACCATCCCCATGTCCGGGCCGTGCTGTCGGACGTCATCGTCCAGCTTTCCACCTCGTCGCGGGGACTGGGGGGTGGCATCGTGAACAGCCTGCGTAAGTCCCTGGAATCCAGCGCGAAACCCCTCCGCGATCCGTCCCGCCTGCGCCCGGGGACCGGCCGGGGCAAGGTATCGCGCCGCACCCGCTGACCTTGTTTCCGTCGTGTGTTCCGAGGTATCTATAGCCCGCTCGAATGTGTCCCCCCTCGCCGTTTTCGCAGTTGCGAATCGTTCCACGCCGACTGCTTGCCCTGTTGCCGCTGCTGTTCCTGCTGGGCGGAACGGTCTTCGTCCCCCTGCCCGCGTTTGGCCAGGAACGGAACCCAAAGATGGAAGCCAAAGCCGAGGTCGACAAGGCCCAGCTTCACTACAAACTGGGACGTTTTGACGAGGCGCTGGTGGCCTATATCCGCGCCTACGAGATCTACAACGCCCCCGCGCTGCTGTTCAACATTGGCCAGTGCCACAAGAACCTGAAAAATTTCGACCGGGCCATCTTCTTCTTCGAAGGCTATCTGCGCGAGGAAACCAATCCCGAACGGCGCACACTGGCCGAGGATCTGATCACCAAATCGAAGGCCGATTTGGAGCGCCAGCGCTTCGAACCTCAAGCACCGTCAATGGTGCCCCCGATCCCAGTGCCGCCCTCGTCCAGCCCCGCGAACGCGGCCATCGACACCGACACCGTGTTGCCGCCGGCGAATGTCGTCAACGCGAACGATCCTGTGTTGCTCGAAAACACCCCGACGCCGCCACCCACGCCCATCACCAAGAAGTGGTGGTTCTGGACCGCGATCGGCGCCGGACTGCTGGCCATAACCGGCGGCACGTTGGCGTACTACGGTTCGGGGGATACCACCATCGTGCAGCCATCCGGAAGCGTCGGTACGTTGGATCGGCGGTGATCGGGTGCAGGTGAACCAAGACGTGAAGATGCCGGCGCCGCGATCCCCCCGCCGGTCAAGGATTCCGCTGATTCCTCTGACGGCGGCCTTGATTCTGGCGACCACGTTCGCCTGCCAGCGGGACAAGACCCAGATCCAGTCAGGACTGACCGGAATCGATCTCACCGTGCGCTACGCCGCCAATCTGCGGCTGACGGTGCTCGAGTTTTCGGGAACCGTGGCGAATGTCGCCGCCTTCGCGCCCGGCACCCTTCCCAGTCCCGCGCGACCGTTGACCAGCGGACAGGAGACCGCCGTGATCTTGTTGCCCACCAGCGTCGGTGGCAGGACGGTCGTTCTGCGTGTCGATGGCCGGGCGGGGACGGCGATCGTCGCCTCCGAGCAACAGTCAGTCAGCGTTCAATCGGGCAAGCTGGTGAAGGTGACCCTGACCTTGGGTGCGCCCGCGGTCTGCGGTGACAACCAGCTCCGCGCCGGTTTCGAGGAATGCGACGACGGCAACCGGGATTCGGGCGACGGTTGCTCGGCCACCTGTCAGACCGAGACACCCGGATCCTGCGATCCGACCAGTTGTCCCGATAGTTGCTGTGCAGACGGCGTATGCAAACCACGCGCACCGGCCACGTGTGGGGTCGCAGGAGGCGCGTGCGTGGCCTGTGATTCGATAGCCGCCGACACCTGTTCCGCCACGGGAACCTGCACGTGTGGCACCGGGCCCGCGTGCGGCGGGGGAGTTCATTGCCTTGCCGGCGCTTGCGTGTGCGACAGCGCAAGCTGTCCTACCGGTTGCTGCCAGGGCGGTCTGTGCCAGACCGGGGACAGCATCAGCGGCTGCGGCACGGGGGGACTGGCCTGCCAGACCTGCATGGCGGGAGGGTGCTTGAACGGTATCTGCACCAGCTGCACGCCGGCCAACTGTCCAGGTGGGTGTTGCTCGGGATCGACCTGTTACCCGCGATCGGTGTCCACGTGTGGAACGGCGGGCGCCGCGTGCATCGGCTGCGACACCGGCAAGGTCGACACCTGCTCGATGCTGGGTGCCTGCCGCTGCGGCGGTGGCCCCCCGTGCGAGGCGGGCCAGCGGTGCATGAACGGGGCATGCGTGTGTGACGCCATGTCGTGCCCGAACGGCTGCTGCCAGGGCACCATTTGCAGCGTTCCGGCGTTGACAACCTGCGGAAGAAACGGCAGTGCCTGCAACGCCTGCGACATGAGCAAGGCCAGCCGGTGCGGCCCATCCGGTAACTGCGAGTGCGGATCAGGACCATCGTGCGCCGCGGGTCAGCGCTGTGTCGCCAGTCAGTGCATCTGCGACGCCACATCTTGTCCCAGCGGCTGCTGCCAGGGGGTGGCCTGCGCGACACGGTCGCTGGCCAGTTGCGGTGATGCCGGATCGACCTGCGCCGCGTGCGACACGCGTTCGGACAACTGCTCGGCGGCGGGCTCCTGCCGTTGTGGAGCGTCGCCCGCGTGCGGGTTGGGTCAGCGCTGCATCGGCAGCACGTGCGTGTGCGACGGTACGTCGTGCGCCGAAGGCTGCTGCCTGGGTGACATATGTTTGGCTGGCGACAGCTCCGCGTCGTGCGGGGTAGGCGGCGGTGCCTGCGGCACGTGCCCCAGCGGACAGGCTTGTGACAACGGCCGGTGCAGCGGTTGCTCCGCCGGATGTCCCGACGGCTGCTGTTCGGGAGCCACGTGCAATCCCCGGGCGCTGGCCACCTGCGGAATCGGCGGCGGAATGTGCGTGGGATGTGATCCCGCCACGGCGGACGGTTGCTCGGTCGCGGGAACCTGCGCCTGCGGGACAGGCCCCGCCTGCGCCCCGGGGCTGCTGTGTCAGGGGGGCGCGTGCACCTGCGCGGCGAATTCCTGCACCACCGGTTGTTGCGAAGGCGCGACGTGTATCACCCCTTCGTTCCTTCACTGCGGCCTTCCCGGCACCACCTGCGTGGCATGCAATGCGACCACGGCGGACAAATGCACGGCGGCCGGCGCATGCGCGTGCGGCGCCGCGGCTGTCGCGTGCGGGGCCGGCCAGAGCTGCGTGGCGGGAAGCTGTGTCTGCAACGCAAATTCGTGCCCCAACGGCTGTTGTGACGGCACGACCTGCCGTGCCCAGGCGACGGGAACCTGCGGGACCGCGGGCGGCGCGTGTGTCAGGTGCGGGATCACGGCCAACCGCTGTACGGCCGCAGGCGTATGTCAGTGCGGGACCGCGGCCGCTTGCGCGAGCGGCCAACGCTGTTTGACTGGGGCGTGTGTCTGCGACGCGACGTCGTGCCCCACGGGGTGCTGCTCGGGGACGACCTGTTTACCGGGTACCGCGGCCGCCTCGTGCGGAAGCGGAGGCGCCATGTGCCAGGACTGCGGCACAGGCCCCTGCGGCGGCGGCGTCTGCAGCAACTGCAATCCCACGAACTGTTCGGGTTGTTGTTCCGGATCAACGTGCACGACCGGTTCCTTGGCGGCCTGTGGCGGCGGAGGTGCCGCCTGCGTGACGTGTGATGCCGCGCGGGCGGACAACTGCGCGCTGGCCGGCGGTTGCCGCTGCGGCACCAACCCCGCGTGCGTCGCGGGGACCAACTGCGTCGCGGGAACCTGTTCCTGCAACGCCGCTTCGTGCCCGAATGGTTGCTGCGCGGCCAACGGAGTGTGCACGGCGCCGGCAATGACCACCTGCGGGACCGCGGGTGCGGCCTGCGCGGCCTGCGCCGCGTTTGTCGCGGATTCCTGCGACGTCGTGACCGGAGCTTGTCGTTGCGGCAGCTTCCCCGCCTGCCCCATCGGCAACCGCTGCGTCGGCGGCGCGTGCATTTGCAACGCCGCGTCCTGCCCCGGCGGCTGCTGCTCCTCCAACGGGGCGTGCATGACATGGTCCTTCCCCGCCAGTTGCGGCAGCGCAGGCAGCACCTGCCTGAACCCACCTTGCGACTCGATCCGCTCGGACAACTGCTCCGCGAACGGAGCATGCCGATGCGGGACCAACGCACAGTGCGGCCAAATGAAGCACTGCATGGGGGGCCAATGCGTTTGCAACCCGGCGATGTGTGCCGGATGCTGTTCGCTTGCGGGGAACTGTGTGATGGGCAACAACAACGCAAACTGCGGCATCGGTGGCGTCATGTGCGACGTCTGCTCGGGCACCGGGCGCACCTGCTCCGTGAACCAAGTCTGCGTACCGTAACTCATCGATCGCCCCGATAGGGCGTACTCGAAAACGTCACCACACGGTCGAAAGGTGCCGGTACCCCCGCAACTTCTCATCCTTGGTGACAAGCGGCATCCCCAAGGTTAGTGCGGTGGCAACGATGATCCGGTCGGCCGGATCCTGGTGAAGCGCGCCCGGCAACCGGACCGACCGGTGGGCAATGGTGTTGTCCACCGGTACGAAACGAAAGAACGGCATCGCCTCGGCGCGCGCGATCCAGTCCGCGACGTCCATGCTCAGCGTCAGCCGGCCACGGTCGGCCAGCATGCTGACCTCCCAGACGCTGATCGACGAGACGTAGATCGCGTTCGCCGCCATGGCCTTGTCGACAGCCCGGCGCGCCTTTGGCGAGATACGGCCGGGATCCCCAGCCCACCAGACCCACACGTGGGAATCGACCACTATCAACGCAGCGATTCCCAATCTTCCAGGGCCACGGGATCGGTCGGCCGATCGTACTTCAGGACCGATCCCCGCAACGCGCGCAGGCCTTCCTGGGGATCTTCGCGAAAGGGCACGATCTTCAACACCGGCTTGCCGCGCTCCGTGATGATCAGAGCCTTCTGTGTCTTCTGCACACGCCGAAACAGTTCAAGCGCATGCGGCTTGAACTGAGATTTCGATACCACCTGACCGGCCGTCGACTTGGGCATGGGGCCTCCTAAATGACCTGGTCATATTGACATGGTCATGAATGCCCGTCCAAGGCCCATCGACGAACCCCGGCGCGGGGCGCATCGCGCTACTTGTTGTTGCGGTAGACGCCCGCCGACGTCCGCAGGCGCAACGCATTCAGGCGGATGAATCCGCCCGCGTCGCGTTGGTCGTAGGCGCCGCGATCGTCTTCGAACGTGACGATGTCGGTGCGATACAGCGACTTCGGTGCGCTGCGCCCGATCACCGACGCGTTCCCCTTGTAAAGACGCAACCGCGCCGTCCCGGCCACCGGCTCGTTGACGGAATCGATCAGTTTCTGCAGCGCCTCGCGCTCGGGCGAGAACCAAAACCCGCGGTAGATCAAAGCCGCGTACTCCGTCGACAGCGAATCGCGCAACCGCATGGCCTCGCGGTCCATGGTCAACGACGCCACCGCGCGGTGCGCCTTGTGCAGCAACGTTCCACCCGGCGTCTCGTAGACACCGCGGCTCTTCATGCCGACGAAGCGATCTTCGACGACATCCGCGCGCCCCACGCCATGTTCGCCAGCGATCTTGTTCAGCTCGCCCAGCAACGCGGCCGGCCCCAACGTCTGACCGTCGACCGCCACCGGATTGCCCTTTTCGAAGCGAATCTCGACGTCGCGCGGCTGGTTCGGCGCCTTGCGCGGATCGGTTGTGCGTTGAAACATCTCGGCCGGGGGCTCCTTGTCGGGATCCTCCAGGACGCCGCCCTCGTAGCTGGTGTGCAGGATGTTGCGGTCGATCGAATAGGGCTTTGCCGACGACGCCTCGACGGGGATCTTGTGCTCGGCGGCGAACGCGATCAGCTCGGACCGTGATTTGAACTCCCATTCGCGCCAGGGCGCGATGATCTTGATGGACGGATTGAACCAGTAGGCGCCCAGTTCGAACCGGACCTGGTCGTTCCCCTTCCCCGTCGATCCGTGGGCGATGGCCGTGCAGCCTTCGCGCGCGGCAACCTCCATCATCCCGCGCGCGATGCAGGGTCGCGCCAGCGCGGTGCCCAGGAAGTACTCCCCTTCGTAGACAGCGGCGCCCCGGATCGCCGGAAAAACGAAATCGCGAACGAATTCATCCCGCTGATCCAGCACATGGCAGGCCTTGGCCCCCGTGCGCAACGCCTTGGCGCGCGCGCCTTCCAGGTCTTCTTCCTGACCGACATCGGAACAGAACCCAATGATCTCGGCGTTGTACTGCTTCTGAAGCCAAACGATCGCCACCGAGGTGTCCAGGCCCCCGGAATAGGCAAGGAGGATTTTCATGTGCCGATGAGTACCACATGTGGGTACCCGGACGAAAGCGGCCCGATGACCGCCTGATGACCTCCCGGAAGCCTCGGAAGTGCCAAATTGCGCCGACACGGTGGTGTTCCACGGTGCCCATCGGCTGCGACGCGCCTTACTGCACCTGGCACCATCTGCCGCCGCTGGGACCGCAAACGCGCGCCAGCGTCGTCCTCGCTGGAAAAGGCCCACATGCTACCCCACCTGGCGCGCAGTACCGAGCAAGGCAAGAATCATTGTGTAATAGAATTAATACGTTAGAGGCGCAGGCAGGTTTTTCCAGCTGCGCAACAAATAAATTGCGCAATAAGTAAATTGCGCAATGGAGACGTCGCATGCGCATCCGTGTCGCTTCCGATCTGCACTTCGAATTCCAGGCCGACGCCGGTCAAGGCCTTGCGCTCGAACTGGCCGCGGGCCACTTCGATGTCCTGGTTGTCGCGGGCGATCTTTCGAGCTTCAACGGTCTGGGCGCCGCGCTCCTCACCATCTGCGAAGCCGTGGCGCCGCGCCCCGTGGTCTACGTGCTTGGAAACCACGAGGCGTACGGTGGCACGTGGCAGGGGGCGATCGAAAAAGCCCGCCGCTCCCAGGTGACGGCAAAGAACCTGACCTTTCTGGAGCAGGCCTCCGCGATGATTCAGGGACGGCGCTTTGTCGGCTGCACCTTGTGGTTCCCGCATTCCGGGCGGAACGAACCACTCGACCAGAAGGTTTCCGATTTCTCGGAGATCGCGGGCATCCGCGATTGGTTGTCTGAAACCGCGACGGCCTCGGCGACCTTCCTGGCCAGCACCGTCAGGGCCGGCGACATCGTTGTCACGCACCACCTGCCCCACCCGCGCAGCATCGCGGCGCCTTTCGTCGGATCGAGGCTGAACGCCTTCTTCCTTCACGACGTCTCGGAAACCATCGAAACCGGTTCGGCGGCGCTGTGGATCCACGGCCACACGCACGCCAGCGCCGACTACACGGTGGGCGTCACGCGCGTCGTGTGCAACCCGTTCGGCTACGCGCGCGGGTTCGCCGGCGAACCAAATCCCAGCTTTCGAACCGACGTCGACATCATCGTCTGAAGCTGCGGAACTACTTCCGCGTTCCGCGCGCCTTCAACGTGGTAACCCGCAGTCCGGCGGCATCCGCCAGCCCCGCCTGTCGAGCGTCATGCGTGACAAAAGCCGACGTTCCCAGAACAATCGCGGCGGCCACATGCAAAATATCCAGGGACCGGGTGCCCATGATCGCCGTGTGCCGACGGCTGAGTGATTCGGCCTGGACGTAGACGTCGACCAAATCGTAGGCGGGCTGCTCCCAAAGTCCCGCCGCCGCATCGGCATCAAGATGCACCAGAGCCTGTTCGACGATGCCCCTGGCGATTTCACCCCGAAAAACCTTGAGGTGCCACGCCGTGACCAGTTCGACCCTGTGCAGGTGGGTCAGCACCAGCGGAGGAGCAAACCGCGCGCGCACCCGGAGGGCGGCCGCGCTGTCCGGCTCGGGAAGGTACCATTTGGTGATGACGCTGGTGTCGAAGTACGCGGTCACACCCGCTCCCCGCGCAGCTCTCGGATGATTTCGCTGGGTGGCGCTCCCTTGACGGTCGCGCCCGACATCAGCTGTTTCATACGCGCGGCCGAATCGGGCCACCGCGGTCGACCCTTCGCGCGGTTCGCGGGAACGATGCGCGCGATGACCTTGCCCCTCTTCGTGATGGCAATCTCTTGGCCCTTCTGCACCTCGGCAAGAACGCTGGCCAACCCGTGTTGGACCTCACGAACGGTTGCAGTCTTCATGTTAGACATTATGTCTAATTTGCTGCAAACGACAAGGTGGATTGACCTTCGGCGGTGGTCGTGGGCGTGGTCTTGGTGGCTCACACGGACATCAACAAGGATCCGTGATGGCGCAGGTAATCAAGGCATCCAAGGCTTCGGAGGGGCGCGCCGTGATATCGCAGGTTGCATCGAAACACACTTCGAATCCCTGTCCCCCTGCGCACTGGGTAAGGCCTGGAACCAGCCTCCAGCAGGGGACGGTTGTCACTGCCGCGTCGCAGAACGGCATATCGCGTTGGTTGGTGCCGATGCCGTCGGCGTTCAGGCGTTGATCGGTCACGCGACAATCGGGCGAACCGCTGCCCGTCAAGGCCACGGTTTCGTGAATGCACCGTGCGCTGGATCCGCTGCGCCATTCCGCGATTCTGGTCAGGGCGGACCCAAAGTCATCCGCGCAGATGGACGACAAGATGGCGTTTTCGCCGAACGCATCCAGCCAGGATTTCACGCGAACCGCGGGTGTAGCGGTATCCCCGTCAGCTCCGATGCACGATGGCGCCAGCTCCGGTTGTTGTTCCGTCATACCGCCCGAAATCTCGGTGGCGCGTAGGCCCACTGCGTAGGGAGTCACGGGCCCGGCGATCGCCGACAGCAAAATTCTGGATCGGTACTCCTTGAGGTCGAACAGGAAATCGCGGAAGGCACCTATCGACGTCAGCAGCCCCTGGCCTTCCGCGGCCTGGCAGTTGAGCAGCGTCTCCCGTTCCCCGCTGGCGGCGGGAGCATGGGGCAGTGGATGTCCGTCACACAGGTGCCCGAACTCGCTGCAGCGGTATGCGTGCAGGCCACCGTACCGATCAGCAAGGGTGATCTGGCTGGGGTCGAAGAGATCCGAATCCCGGGGAACCGAGCAATCATCCTGACCGGTGATCAGCACGACGGCGAGATACGCGTCTTTTCGCAGAAACCCGCCGTTGTCGGGATCCGTCGGGTCTTGGGCTTTCTCAAGCGCGCGGCGCGTGGCCGCGAGCGGCTGTGGGAATCCGCAGCCGTCGGTACCGATGTCGCCCAAACATGCGAAGGCGTCCGCGATGTCGCCCGTGAAGTTGACGGTCTGTCCGTTCACGGCAAGGAACGTCTGGCCGGCACCCAGCGCTGTACAGGCCGCCGGGTGCATGAGCCTGCCATCGTTGTCGCCTGCCCCGCCCGGACCGCAACCCGGAACGTCGGTATACCGGCCCGCACCCATCGACGACGACACGACGCCGATGTGAGCGTCGACAAGTCCCTCCCGAACGAACCACAGAACCTGCATCAGGCGCGGAAGTTGCCGAACCACCTTGCCGTGGACTGCCTTCATGGCCGGCGAATCGTCGATCGTGAACAAAAGGTCCAACTTCGTGCGCGGCGAAAACCAAAAACGATGCTTAACGGCGCATGCGACACCACTGTCGGAAGCGGCTGGCTTCCGACTGCCGCACCCCGCCCCCGATCCCGGTAGCGCCGCCCAGGCGAGCGCAAGGAAGCACATCCGTGGGAGAAGGATCCGTATGTTCATTTCGAACAACCCCGGTCAGCTTGTGCAATCTGGGGACCAGCCCACTGCCCGCAGGATGTGGCAGGCGCGGTCAAACCGCCAACCAATGGTGCGCCGCTGCCATCGAAGTTGGCGGTTACGGCAAGGCGGCGGACACCGCCTCACACCGTCCCCCGCGCGCCGCCGCTAGGCGACGGTCTTGTCGGGGTCCCCGACCTCGACAACGTAGTCGGCTTCGTCGCTCATCAGCAGCGCGTGTTGATCGGCCGCCGAAAACCGTGACGTCTGGTCGGACCGGGTGTCGATCGGCAGCGGGGTCGCGTCGCCGCGATCATCGCGAACTTCGGTCATCGAGGCCGCCAACAACGCCGGAATTGGCGATACCAAGGTGGCCCTGCGGGCCCGCGCATCCGGAGGAGGCAGGGTGACCAAGGGATTCGGCCGGAGAGGCGGTGCCGCTTCCCGCTCGGTCACGTCACGCGTCATGTTCGGTTCCACGGCAGGCGTTTTCGTCCGAGGCGCAGCGGTACGCATACATCAGTACCCTCGGCTGGTTTGGGAAATTCTTAATCCCCCGACCTTAAGGGGGCCGAACTTCCACCGGGCGTCAACGACCCGCGGCGATTCCAGAAGCGCGTGCTGTTACAGCAGCGATTCCAGCAGCGCCTTCTGCGCGTGCAGACGGTTTTCGGCCTGCTGCCACACGACGCTGTGCGGGCCTTCGATAACGTCGTCACTGATTTCTTCGCCACGGTGGGCGGGCAGGCAGTGAAGGACGACGGCCGCGGGATCCGCGGCGGTGACCAGGCTCCCGTCCAGGCAGTATCCGGCGAAATCCCTGCGCCGCTGCTCGGCCTCGTCTTCCTGACCCATCGACGCGAAGACATCGGTCGACAGCACGTGACGTCCCCGCGTCGCCTCGATCGGATGGGCCATGAAGGTGATACGGCCGCGCTCGGTGGCGCGCGCGCGACGGATCACCTCATCACTTGGCGCATGACCCGGAGGACACGCCAGCGCTAGATCCAGGCCCAGGATGCCCGCCGCCTCGATCCACGAATTGGCCATGTTGTTGCCATCGCCGATCCAGGCGTAGCGCACCCCGCGAATCGCGTCGCCGACGTCCTTGCCGGACGCGCCGAATCGCTGCGCGACGGTTTGCAGATCGGCCAGCACCTGGCACGGGTGAAGCAGGTCGGTCAGTCCGTTGATGACCGGCACGCGCGCATAGTGGGCCAGTTCCTCGGCGCGATCCTGCCCAAATGTGCGAATCATGATCGCGTGGCAGTAACCCGACAACACGCGGGCCGTGTCACGAATGGGCTCGCCTCGCGACAACTGTGACCCCAGCGTTCCCAGGTGCAGGGCGTGACCACCCAGTTCGAACATGGCGATCTCGAAACTGGCGCGCGTCCGGGTCGACGCCTTCTCGAAGACCATGCCCAGAACCCGACCCGGCCGCGTGGCGTGCGGTTCACGCAGGCCGCGCAGCAACCGGAACTCCTCGGCGCGACGAAGCAAGGACTCGACGCCGCCGTCGGGCAGATCCCAGAAACTGAGAAAATGTCTTGGACTAGACATGGGAAAGCACGCCGTCCAGGATTTCGATCGCCTCGTCGATTTCCGCCTTGCCGACGATCAGCGCCGGTACGAACCGCACGACATTGCCGCCGACAGCCGACAACAACAGCCCATGTTCGCGCGCCCGTGCGATGACGGGGCCGGCGTCGCCGTCCACCACCAGTCCCTGCAGCAGGCCCCGCCCCCGCGCGCCGCGCGTGCGCGGCCGTCGTCGTTCCGCCATGCGCGTTAGCGCGTTGCCCAGGTAGGCGCCGGCCTCGCGGCAACGTTCCAGGAGGCCCAGTCGATCAATGGTGTCCTGGACATACAGGGCCGCCGCGGTAGCAAACGGGTTGCCGCCGAACGTCGACGCGTGGGTGCCCGGCTCGAAGGCGCGGCCGACTTCTTCATTGGCCAGCATGGCACCGATGGGCACGCCGCCGCCCAGCCCCTTGGCCAGCGTGATGACATCGGGAAGAACGCCCTCTTTTTCGAATCCGTAGAACGTCCCCGTGCGCCCGACGCCGGTCTGGACCTCGTCGAAGATCAGAACGGTCCCGGTTTCCGTGCAGCGCCTGCGCAGCTCTTGCAGGTAACCCGGCGGCGGCAGGTGGATTCCGCCTTCAGCCTGGATGGGCTCAATAATCACGGCGCACGTGCGATCCGTGATCTGGGTGCGCACCGCTTCCACATCACCGAAGGGCAGAAACTTCACGGGACCGAACAGCGGACCGAACCCGTCGCGGTACTTCGACTGCCCGGTGACCGACAAGGCACCGATGGTTCGCCCGTGAAAGCTGTTCTCGAACGCGACGATCTCGACACGCGCCGACCGGCCCTGCGTTGTGACCTGATACCGGCGGGCCAATTTCAAGGCCGCTTCGTTCGCCTCGGTGCCCGAATTGCAAAAAAAGGCGCGGCCTGGAAATCCGCGACGAACCAGCGCATCGGCCAGGTGAATCTGGTTCTCGATGTAATACAGGTTCGACGTGTGAATCAGGCGGCGCGCCTGCTCGCCCAGCGTTTGGGCCATCCCGGGATCGCCATGTCCCAACACGCAGACCGCGATTCCCGCCGTCATGTCCAGGTAGCGACGACCGTCGGTGTCCCACAACACGCAGCCCTCGCCGCGGCTCATCGCGACCGGGGATTGGCGGTAGTTGTTCAGCAGCAGATTCTTGCCGGCCGTGACGATCGCGCTTGTCTCTGACATAGGGGTCGGGACTTTATCAAATTCCGCCCCGACTGCCGGGCATGCATCACGGGTTTATCGCGGGGTTGAGTCATGTCCCCCCCCGTGTCAGGTTGGGGCACCAGGCGCCCGAAGGAGGAGTATTTGTCGACGATTGTCAGCATAGCCACCACCGTGCCGGCCTTTTCGGCGACCCAGGCCGAAGCAAAAGCCGCGTTTCGGCCTCTGTTTCCACTGGCCGGCCGGCAGGGGGACGCGGCGATGGCGCTGTTCGACAACGCCGCGGTGGATAACCGGCACAGCGTGCTCCCGCTGACCGAGGTTGTCCGCCCCCGCACGTTGACCGAAACCATGAAGCTGTACGCCGGCAACGCGCGCGAACTGGGACACCGGGTGGCGCGCGATTGTCTGGACCGCGCCGGTCTAGACGCCGCGAAGATCGATCTGGTGATCGCGGTTTCGTGTACCGGCGTGATGATTCCGTCCCTGGACGCGTACCTGATCGACGCGCTGGGGATGCGGCGGAACGTGCGGCGATTGCCCATCACCGAACTAGGCTGCGTCGGCGGCGCCGCGGCGGTGGCGCACGCGCACGACTATCTGCGCGGCCACGCGGACGGCCATGTCCTGGTGATTGCGGTGGAACTGCCCAGCCTCAACCTACAGCCCGCCGACGTTTCGATGGACAACCTGGTGTCGTCGGCGATCTTCGGCGATGGCGCGGCGGCTGTGTTGCTGGCGGGCGACGCAACCACGCCCGTGCCCCCGAAAGCCGCCGCGGCCGAACCCCCGAGCGTCCAGATCCTGGGAACCCATCGCCACACGATCCCCGGCAGCACGCACGCGCTGGGGTTCGACCTGCGCGACGATGGCTTTCACACCGTGTTGTCGCGCGACGTTCCGGCGCTGCTGCGCGCGACGATCGGAACGCTGCTCGATGAGCTGACCGGGCGCGCGGGTGTCTCCCGCGGGGATCTGGGCGCGTTCGTGATACACCCGGGCGGCAAGAAGATCCTGGGCGCCGTCGAGGACGCGTTGGGCCTGCGGCGCGAGGACACGCAACCGTCGTGGGAGGTCTTGCGCGACTACGGCAACCAGTCGAGCGCGTCCGTGCTGTTCGTGCTGGATCGCTGGATGACGGAGCGGCGCCCCGCGCGTGGGTGTCTGGGTGTGATGGCCGCGTTTGGCCCCGGTTTGACCGCCGAACTGCTGCTGCTGCGATGGACCTGAACCCCATCACGGGCGTGGCGCCTTACCTGGCCCTGCTGGCGGCCGTCGGCGCGGGACGGCTGCTGGAGCTGCGGCTGTCGCGGCGGCACCAACGCGCGCTGGCGGTGCTCGGGTTTCCCCGCGAACGCGAGCCCGGATTCGCCGCGATGGTCACGCTGCACACCGGCATCTTGGTGGCGGCGGCCGTCGAGGTGTTGCTTGCGCCCCGCCCCGTGTTCCCCGCGATCGCGTTGACTGCCGCGGGATTGTTCGTGCTGGCGAATCTGCTTCGTTGGTGGGTCATTCGTGTGATGGCCGGACACTGGAACGTCCAGGTGGTGAACGCCCTGCCGATGGGCGTGGTGACCACGGGACCGTTTCGCTGGGTCCGGCACCCGAACTATGTCGCTGTGTTCATCGAACTTCTGGCGCTGCCGCTGGTTCACGCCGCGTACGTCACTGCCGTGGTCGGTACCGCGGCGCACGTGGCGATCCTGGCGCGCCGGATCGCGTTTGAAGAACGGCTGCTGCTGGGCGATCCGACGTACCGGGCGACGATGGGCTCCAAACCCAGATTTCTACCTTTTGGCCTTTTCGCGCGCGACAGAAGCGTTGGCGGCGGGACAACCCGTGGCTGACGTTCTTGTCGCCGGGGGCGGTCCCGCCGGCGCCGCGCTGGCCATTCTTGCCGGCAGGGCCGGCATCAGCGTCGATCTATTCGACGCGGCCCACTTTCCCCGCGACAAGGCCTGCGGCGAAGGACTGATGCCGGCAGGGGTCGGCGCGCTGGCGCGCCTGGGTCTTGCCGAAAATGGACAACCCATCGCCGGTGTCCGTTACCACGGATTCGGCGTCACGACCGAGGCCGCGTTTCCCGTGCCGATGCGCGGGATCGAAGCAGGCGGGCCCGCGGCGTACGGCCTTGGCCAACGGCGAACTGTCCTGGACGCGGCTTTGCTGTCGTTGGCGCGGGCAACGCCGAACGTTCGTGTCTTCGAGGGCGCCACCGTCGAGGGCGTTGTCCGCCGCGCGGAGCGCGCGGTGGGACTGCGGGTCGACGGAGTCACGGTCCCGGGTGCCCTGATCGTCGGCGCCGACGGCGCACGGTCCACGGTGCGCAAGAACCTGGGCCTTGACGGTCCGCCTGCAAGACGGCCGCGTCTGGGCGTACGCATGCACTTCCGGCTGGCGCCCGATCGCGCTCCACCCACGTTGGTCGAGATCTTCGTGGGTGGCGGTCACGAGCTGTACCTGACGCCGCTGCCCCATCAAGAAGTGCTGGTCGCGGCGTTGGCCGAACGGGGGCCTCTTGATGCCGACGCCCGTGGGGCGCTTGACGCCTGGATTGCGCGCCACCCGGCGCTAGGTGACAGGCTGCGCGGCGCCGAGGCCATCTCGGAACCACGCGGGCGATTCCCACTGTCGCACAGCGCCCGCGCCGGCATCGCGCCCGGCGCGGTCTTGCTGGGGGACGCGGCCGGGTTCACCGATCCCATCACGGGCGGCGGCATGGCACAGGCATTGTTGTCGGCCGAATTGCTGGCGCGCTATCTGCCGCGCGCGCTTCAGCAAGGCGACGGCGAATGGTTGTGGCGATTCGATCGACACCGCCGCGCCATGCTGCGCGACTATCTGTTGCTCACGCGGCTGATCCTGCTGCTGGCGCGCCGGCCCACGTGGGCAAAATGGACCCTGCGCGCGATGCGGGCAACGCCGCGGATCATGAGCCATCTGGTTGGCGTGGCCGGCGGACTGCGACGCCTGACCTGAAGCACCACGCGTTGCCCATGCCCAAGCATGGTCACAAGCCTGGTCACGCGCGCGGTCACGCGCCCCGCCCCGAAATGATCGTTGCCGCCGTCGAGGATTTCCAGACCTTGCTGGTGGTGGTATGACCGGTCATACTACCGGCATGAAACTGGCCATTTCGTTGCCTGACGCCTTGTTCCGCGAAATAGAAGCCGTTGCGCGCCGTGAACGCTTGACTCGCAGCGGGGTGATGGCCATGGCGGCTCGCGATTACCTGGCCCGTCGTCGAGTCGCCGATGACCCCACCGAGGCCTGGAATCGGGCACTGACCCACGGAGGAGGGTCGGCTGATGATCCGGTCGCACAGGCCCTTCGTCGGCGCGGGAAGGCGGTTGTGCGGGGTACGCAGGGAAAGTGGTGATCAAACGAGGTCAGGTTTGGTGGGCCGACTTCGGGGAACCTGCGGGATCGGAGCCCGGATATCGGCGCCCAGTTCTGGTGCTTCAGCGCGACGAGGTCAACGCGAGCGAAATCAACACAGTGGTGGTTTGTGCCCTTACCTCCAATCGGGCGCTCGCCGAGGCACCTGGCAATACTCTGCTCTCGCGACGTGCCACCGGCCTCCCACGTGACTCGGTCGCGAACGCATCCCAGATCGCCACGGTCAACAAGTCGGACCTGGTCTCGCCCGCGCGGACCCTATCGGACAGCGTGATGAATGCCGTCGACGAGGGGATGCGCTGGTTCCTCAAGCTCGACTGGTCGTAGGCCGCACGTTGGCGCACACGTGCCGCTCTCGCGCGCGTCGATCAGAATCCGCGGAAAAACAGCAGGGCTTCCCGCCCGAGGTAGGCAGGCGCCGCTCCGGCATAGGAGGTGTCATAGCCGCACCAGCGTGTCGGGGCCGTGCAGCCGTCGTAACTCACGCAGGCCTCGTTGCCATTCGGCCCTGCAACCGTCAGGAGTTGCGTGGTCGTGCCACAGCGATGCTGACCGACAAAATAGTTCAGCGCCGCCATCCCCGATGCGAGGGGCAACGCGGGATCCGCCTGGCCGTGCATCGTCCAGGTCGCCGCTTGACCGACGCATGTCACGGCTGGGCGCCGCAGGTAGTAGTCGCCGTTGGTCGCGGAGCCCACAATCGCCTTGATTCTGTCGCCCCGGAGGCAAGCCAGGGCGTGCGCGAAATCGCTACCCCATCCGTGCCCGATAACAAACATGCGCTCCACGTCGACGCAAAAACGCGAGGCGATGTCGGCCAGCATCGCATCGATGAACGCCAGATCGTCCAAGCCCGCGGCGTTGGTTTCCGCGGCGCCCGGTCCCAGCTGCCAACCCACCGTGGTGCCCCAGCTGCCAAACGCCCGCGAGCGCGCGATGGGATACACAAACATTTCGTCCGCCGCCCCCGCCGCGGCGGTATTTTGAATTTGTAACTGCTGCCGAATCATCGCGGCGGTGGTGACCCGTGAGCCAAGCCCGATGATCACTTTGTGGACCCGCTGTGGATCGTAGGGGTTTGGGCGAGACGCGATGTATTGGCGTCCCACGCTTGCACCACTTTCGGTCATCGTCAGGGTGATCGTGCTTTCTCCGGTCCCCATGGAGGCGACGCCACAGCCTGGACTGCCGCCCCGTCCCCCCGTTCCCGTGTCCGGCCGACCGGCATCAGAGCCCGCGGCGCCATCCAGCGGTCCGTTCGGAACCCCGGTACCGGCATCTACCGATTCGCCGCCAGGACATCCCCCCTGGTCAGGGTTGTAAACCAGCGGACAATCGTCGATCGCATCGGGAACCTCGTCGCTGTCCCCGTCGGAAGGAATTGCCGTTCCCAGCAGAATGTCGACCCTCGCGCGATCCACGCTGGATGCGGGGACGATGATGACGCCGTCCAATTCACGCCGACCCAGGACGAATCCGCGCAGGTGCGCGCGCACATCGCCCGTTGATTCGCCCAGACGGATCAGGATGGTTCCAAGATCGGTGTCGCTCTTGACCTGCAGGGTGCCCTGATCGGGAACGCGAACGCCGCGAAACAACGGTCCGTTTGCGTCGTAAACCCATGCCCGCAGCTCGTCGGGAACCGGGCCGCCGTTCGGCGCGACGACGCGCAGAAGCAGCGACCCTGCTCCCAGCACATCGGATCCGCCTCCGCATGCCCCGATCGTGGCGGTTAGCAGCGCGCAGATGCACGCGGTGTTCGCGAAACGGCCGCCACGGCCGGTCGACAAGAGTGTGGCTTTCGGATCCATTCCGCGTTCGCTGCTCGACAGAAACGAACGTGGCCTTGAGGGTCGCTCACCAAGCATGAACATTCAGGCGGAAAGCGCTCTCTTGGACACCGCCCTTAAGAGTCAAGCGCTTCCGTCATCCGATGAACAGCGGCTGTCACCCGCCAAATCGGTTCGGCGCCCGCCCAAACACCCCCGGCCGAAACCGAAACAAATGCCCCGCCTGCGGTTGCCGCGCTCGTTCCTCGTCGGCCAGCTCGATCCACGCTGTCGTGATGTAGAGATCCCCGAGATCGGCGCCGCCAAACGCGCACTTGGTCACCTGTGACGGGGGCAACTTCACCACGCGGTCCAGGCGGCCGTCGGGCGCGTAGCGGTGAACGGCCCCGCCGCCCCACAGCGCTTGCCAGACGAAACCGGCGGCATCCACGATCATTCCGTCCGGATGACCCAACTCGGGCGCAATGACGACGAAGGGCCGCCGCCCGCTTATCTCGCCCCGCTCCTCGTCGAAATCGAACACGTCGATCCGGCGCGTCGGCGTGTCCACGTAGTACATCAGGCGGCCGTCCGGGCTCCAGTCGATGCCGTTGGAGATCCCCACGCCGGTCAGCATCTGGTGCACGCGCCCGTCCGGATCCAACCGGTACAGCGCGCCGCGGGTGCCACCCTCCATGTCCATGGTGCCCGCCCAGAACCGTCCCCGCGCGTCGACGTATCCGTCGTTCATGCGGTTGTGGTCGATGTCCGCCTCGACCTCGGCCAGCGTCGTGACCCGCCCGCTATCGGGATCCACGCGATAAAAGCCACGCTTGGCCGCGACGATCCAGTCGCCGCGCGCCGCCAGCGCAATGGCCCCGACCGGTTGCCCGATCTCGATGATGCGATCCGCGCCCGTGGCGACGTCCACCACATGGACGTGACCGCGCATGATGTCCGCGAACAGCAGGCGCCGACGGGCCGCGTCCCAGATCGGTCCCTCACCCAACTGGGCGCTTGCGGGAAGGAAAAGATCGGCGGAGGGGCTCGTCAAGGCAACACGAATCAGGTCAACGTGATCACGTTCTTGATGCCCGCGGGCTTGCCCAGCAGCAGGTCGCGGTACCTGTCGATCGGGTGGCGGCCCGTGATCATAGCGCGCAGGGCGTCGGGCCAACGCGTCCGGAAGAGGCCCAGGTCGGAAATGGCGGCTTCAAAGGCGGGGCGGTCCGCGTTGACGGTGCCGACGACCGCCTGATTCTTCAGCACGATATTGCGCATGATCGCGTCCGCCTCGACCGGCCTGGCGGGACCGGGCGCGGGAATGCCGGTGAAGACGAAGATGCCGTTCAACCCCAGAACCCGCAACACCTCGTACGACAGGTGCGAGACCCCGATGGCCTCGTAGACCAGATCGATGTTGCCGATTTCCGCGGCCAGATCATCCACCGGGACCTGCACCGACGAAATGTACTTTGCGCCGATGGCCTGGGCGACAGCCGCCTTGATGTTCGGTGCCGGCGATCGGGAATAGACGAACGTTTCGAAACCGGACGACACCAGCACCATCGCCCCCAGCAATCCGACCGGACCGGCGCCCAGCACCACCGCCCGTTTGCCCTGGCCGCGTCGATTGAGGGGAAGGTCGGCGGAGATCCAAGGCAGCCGCCGCTGCGTCTGCCAGACCTGCGCCAGCGCCTTTTCGGCGATGGTCAGCGGTTCGACCAGAACGGCCACGTCCCTTAATGCGGCGGGGACCGGGGTCAGGTACTTCTGATCGTCCACGTAATATTCCGTCAGGAAGCCGTGGGTCATCTTGATACCGCGCTCGGTAAAATCGCCGGTGTAACAAAAATCCTGTTTCTCGTTGCGACACGCCGCGCAGCTTGCGTGCGCGCAGGGTCGACGAACCGAAGGGACCACCAGATCCCCCGGCCTGAAACGGGTCACATCCGCGCCCACCTCGACCACTTCGCCCAGCGACTCGTGGCCCAGGACCAGGTGGTCGTGTCCGTCGGGAGGCGCGCCGTAGACGAAGGTGCAGATCTCGCGATCCGTGCCGCAGATGCCGGTTTCCAGACAGCGCACCTTCACACTGGTGGCGGCCGTGATCTCCGGGATCGGCTGATCGATCAAACGGACCTCGCGCTTGCCGGGGATGACCACGACCGCGCGCATCGTCGCGCTCTTCATTTTCGCGAGGCTAGGTGAAATCCCGGGGGAGTCAATCCGGCCCAACAATTCTTGGGAGGGCGTGGCTGTTAGGGCAGCCCAGTTTACGCGGCGCGACGGGGACTAGTTGACAGCGTGTTCGCCGGAGTCATCGAGCTGACCAGCTCACCCTCCCGGCGATCACGCGAAGACTGCGCCCCAACAACCGTGCCCCGCAGCTCTTGCGTGCGGCCTGCACCCGGTGCACACGCGGGAGATCAGGAAAGTCCACACAATCCCCGCACACCCTTCGCTTCGGGGGTTTGGTCCCGACATTGCTGACGTTCATGGCATGCGCCCCAGCACCGACCCATCCACCCAACAGGAGAGACAATGATTCACGAGGTCCAAGGAGACATCATGCTAACCAACGCCGCGGCGATCGCTCATGGCGTCGCTCCCGGAGACCATTTCGATTCGGGTCTGGCTCTGCAACTGCGCGAGGCGTGGCCGTCGCTGGCGCGCGATTTTCGGCACTACTGCCACACCACCCACGCGGCGCCCGGCGACCTTTGGACCTGGGCCGCCGCGACGGGCCTGCGTGTATTCAACCTGCTGACCCAGGAGCCGCCTCCCGGAGATCACGGACACTCAAAGCCCGGGCGCGCGCGTCTGGAATACGTCAACCACGCATTGCGGGCGCTACGCAAAGCGCTGGACGCCGAACCGGTGACCAGCCTTGCGCTGCCCCGCCTTGCCACCGGTGTGGGCGGACTCGAATGGTCCGAAGTCCGGCCGTTGATCACGCAGCATCTAAGCGACCTGGCCATTCCCGTCCAGGTGTACGTCGAATACAAAAAGGGCGTTCGCGTCGCCCTGCCCTGAGTTCGCGCGGCATGGTCAACGACCAACGGTCGCCCGCCGGACCTTCCGCCCCCGGAAGCTCCGTTCGGCGCGCGCCTGTTGATTGTTCTGCTCTTGCCGCTACCGCGTGTTTTGGTCGCCGGGCGGCACCACCAGTACAGGCATGGGGGAATGCCGCAGCACATGCTCCGCGATCGAACCGCGCAGCGCACGTCCCAGGCCGGTTCGCCCATGCGACGCCATGACGATTAGATCGGGGCCCACGCGCCGGATCGCCTGAACGATCGCCTCATCGGGCGCTGAATCTCTGACGACCAGCGTCCGACTGGCGATCCGGTGCGCATCCACGCCGGAGGGAACCAGCCCCAGCAGCTTCGCCGCTATCTGGCCGTCGGATTCATCAGTCGCGGCCTCCTGCGGCTTCGCGACGTGCAACAGTGTAACCGTCCCCTGCCACGCGATAACCCTGTACGCTTCGGCAATGGCCGCGTTCGCAAGCGGCGAGAAGTCCGTCGTCACCAGGACATGGCGAATGCGATCGAGCATCGGCTTGTGAACGGCGGCCGCTTCGGTCGGCACGCACAGCACGGGCACGCGGGAGGCACGAACCGTCGCAATCGTCGTCGATCCCCCGCTCTCCTGCCGGTTCCCCATGACCAACAAATCCGCGTCGTCGCTCTGGGCCTCCCATGCCAGCGGGCTCGGCTCCTCGCCCCACACCGGGCGCACCCGCAACGGCAGCTCCTCGGGGCCCCATTGCGCCGCCACGTGACGGCGCACCTCGCGCTCCAGCGCCTGTACCGCCGTGGGATCCGGCTGAAACGGATCGGGTGGATCCAGACCCAACCGTTCGTGCTCGCGCGGTGGCCAGTACACGTGCGCCAGACGCAAATCGAACCTGATCGTTTCGCGCAGACGCCGCAACCAGGCCAGGGCGCCATCGCTCGCTTGCGAAAGATCAACGGCGGCGGTGATCCTCAGCGGACGGGACGGCGGATCCCATGTCGCCAGGTTCCCGCCCGCGCTGGCGGGGGGGACGACCAGGACGGGACAAGGCGCCTCGCGGACCGCACGCTCGGCGTTGCTTCCCAGAAAGAAACGCTTCGCGCCCTGCCGACCGTGCGTGCCCACCACCAGCAGGTCCATGCCGACCGCCGATTCAGCGATGCGCACGTCGGCCAGCCCCACCTTGACCGAAATCGCGACCTGCACGCCACGCACCCTGATCTCGTCGGCCCGTTGCCTTAGCCGCGTTTCGGCCGCTGCGACCAGACCGTCAACGACCCCCGATGTCATCAACTCCGGTGCCAGGCCGGGGGCCGTGTGAATCACGTGAAGAAGCTGAAGGTCGGCCCGCATCGCCTGCGCGACGCGGACGGCGACCGCCAGCGCGGGCTCGGACGCCGGCGACAGATCCGTCGCACAAAGCACCTTGCTCATGACAGACACGAATAATTGGTTGCGTGACTGGCGACCGGATCGCTCACGGGAATTCCTTCACTGATGTTCCCAGCGTTCGACCAATCGTGACGCTCCCCTGATGCGAGGCGATCTCTTCGTCCTGCGCGGTCGAAGGTGTCAGTTTGATCTGTTCGATGGGCGTGTGCGGGCCTTCGGCCTCGCGGGCCAGGACGCCTCGCGCCGTCTTGATTGCCCGGCCCGGACGGTCACCAAGAAGAATGTCGGTCAGGCTCAGAATGCCCACGGCCTGGTCCTCGGCGTTCACCACGACCAGTCGTGATTTCTGCTCCTCCATCATCTTCTTTTCGGCATCTTTCAGGTCGTCGCCTTCGGCGCACACGATCACATCCTTGGTGGCGATGTCGATGATCTTGACGTCATCGGAGCGCTTGTCCCCGGTGCAAACGCGAACGGCCAGATCGCGATCCGTCACCACACCCGCAAGCTGGCCGGGCGATGATCCAAAGACCAGCAGGAATCCCAGGGACCGATCCCGCATGATGCCAGCCACCTCGCGAGCGCTGGCGTTGCTTGGTACCCATTGCAAATCCATGTGCATCAGATCTCCGCACTTCATGATTGACCTCCTGTTTTGAAAGCGTGCTGCTCGGGAGGTCAGCAAGACACGGGCCGAACCCGTTCCCGCCGTCGGATCGAGGCGTTCGCCCCTGGCGTGCGCATGATTGACGCTGTGGCTGCGCTGGCGCGCAGCATTTTCACCGCAGGAAGTCGGGGTTCCAGGTACTCCGTAGGCTTCGTCCCGGGCGCGTACCTTACTCATCTCGGTGGGTAACCATTCCGTAACGAAAACAAGGATGGATCGGTGTTTTCGCACTGGTCGAACGCGTAGCGCGCGCTGGCCCGCGTTTCGACGTTCGTCAGCCGTCAGCCGTCAGCCGTCACCCGTCAGCCGTCACCCGTCACCCGTCACCCGTCAGCCGTCACCCGTCACCCGTCACCCGTCACCCGTCACCCACCTTCGGCGCCGGCCTCTTCCTCGTCGGCGGGTTTCGCTTTCTTCTTCTTGCCCTTCTTGCTCTTGGTCGGCGTGTCCTCTGCCTCTTCCTCGGCGGGTTCCGCGGGAGCGGCGGCGTCCTCGGTTGCCTTTTCGGCGTCGGTCTTGAACACGGGCACTGTCTGGGGATCGCAGGGCGCTTTCACGAATCCCTTCGTCGAGAACTGGTGTTCGACGGAGCCGTGCCACTGGGACGTCGCGATCCGAACCTCGGTCGTGTGTTTACCGGGACGCTTGCCGATCTTCTGCGGGGAGCAATACGAGAACAGGTAGGCCTCCCCCAACTTCGCCTCGATCCGGTCGGCCAGGTCCAAGAACGGCTTTTCCAGTTCGCGCGCTTCGGCGGCGAACAACGCGCCGGTCTTCCCCAGCGGCTCCAGTTCCTCTTTGTTGATGGCGTCGCCGATTCCGATCACATAGACGTCGGCCTTGGACTTCTGGACGCGCGCCAGAGCCTCCTCGCGGGAATGACGCCCGGCCTTGTCAACGCGATCGGTGACCAGAACCAGCGTGGCCTGCTGATGGGGAACCGTGGAACGGCCCGCGACTTCGTCTATGCCATCCAGCGCCGCGATGAAGGTTCCCCACAGATCGATGTTGCGGCTGCGCGGCCGAAATTTCCGCATCGCCACCAGGCCCGCCCTGGCATCGCCGCCCTCCAAGGGGATGAAGGGCACGATCCCGTCCCCGTCGAACGCCGACAGACCCACCCGGCCATCCTTGCCGACCCGTTCGGCCAGGTTGCCCACGGCATCCTGAAACGTCGACAGGTACTCCGAGTCGACCAACGGGCCGCTCAAGTCCACGACGACCAAGACATATCGATCCACCGCGAACTTCACGGGAAGCAGGGCGCGTTTCAGTTTCTTCGCCGGGATCTGTTTGCCGTCTTCGAAAACCTTGAAGTCAGCCGGCAACAACTTCACCGGTTGCCCGTCCTGTCGCGCGATCTTCAGAAACAGCGCGATGTTGGCGGGAGGCTGCACCACAGCGTCCAGTTTTTTCATCTCCAGTTGCTGGCCGGTGGCGCAGGCGCCCACCCCAATCGTGAGGGCCAGTAGCAGGACCAACGGATACAATGATCGAACGGCTGACGACGGCAATGCGCGGTCCTCCTTGGGAAAGGCGGTATCATAAGCACGACCAGGGCGCCAAACGCCAAACATCAAATGAGGATTCGGCGCGGCGGTGCCCGTCATCCTTGAACCGCCAGCCACGCAAAAGCGGTCAGTTCACCGATTGATGTGATGACGACCAGCGCCACCCCCCTAAATGCAAGGCTTTCCCAGCCTGCCGGGTTGCCGGCCGCGCCGCCGCCCAGACGAACAAACTGCCAAGCCGCAATGGGGAACCCCACCGCGCCCCCCACGACGACCGGTGTCGGGAGTCCCCCCAGCGCCAGCAACGGCAGCGATCCGTAAACCATGACCAGAATGGCCCGGCCCAGCGACGCCGTCGCTTTAGTCCCCCACCGAACCACCAAGGTCCGTTTGCCGGTTGCCGCATCACCGGCCGCGTCCGGGAATTCGATGGCCAGCAACATGGCGAACTGAAGGCCCGCCAACGGAAACAGCGCCGCGCCCAGCACCGGCAGCATTGCGTTCGCGCGGGACAATGCTCCGTCGGTCAGCAGGAATCCCGCAAGCGGCGTCAATCCCGTCACAACGATGGCGGTTGTCAGTTCGCCCAGGCCACGGGAATGCAAGACCAGCGGAGGCGCGCTGTAGAACCAGGCCAGCACGCCGGCCGACACCAGGGTCGCAAACACCGCAACCGCGACCCAGCCGTCCGGTCCGCCGGCATCATCCGCGCCGGCGCGCGCCGCGACGATGCTGGCCAGAATCGCAAGAACCGCTCCAACGGCCGCCAGCACAACCGCCGTCAACAAGGCAACCCTGGGTGACAGCGCCCCCGACGGCAACACACGGCTTCCACCCGACCAGCGCGTCGGCGTCGCGTTCGCCCGATCCGCCGCCAGATCGAAGTAGTCGTTCGCGTAGTGGGTCATCAATTGCAGCGCCGTGATGGCACCCTGTCCAAGCGCATAGGCCGCCGGATTGATCGTCGCCCCTCCCGTCACCGCCACCGCCGCGCCCAGGCCGTACAGCACAAAACCGCCGAACAGAAAATGCGGCCGGCCGAGTCGGATGAATGCCAGTAGTGCCTCGCCGCTGATCAAGCCGGGCATTGTACCCTCGGACTCGCGGAACGCCTGAGATCACGCACCCAGGCAGGTCGACTGGTACCACATCGCGGACCGCGACACACCAGCCACGGAATAGATCGGTCACGACCTATGGGCTCATGACTCGCATTCCAACAACCTTCGCGAGTTTTTCCTGTCGATCGTCGTAGGTCACGAAGACGCGGCAGTCGAGTACCAGGGCGCTCGCCACGTGAAGGACATCCAGCGTTCGGGTTCCAAGCTTCGGCGTGTGATCCCGGCTGAGGCCCGCGGCGCGGAGAAGAGCGGGCCGCCACATGAGATCCACCAAGTGGAGGCGTCCTTCGCTGATGTCGTCCTCCAGATCAGCAAACGCCCCCTTGCCGACCTCGTGGCTGAGATCCCCGCGAAAGACCGCCAGGGCAATACTGTTCACGATCTGGGCGCGACCGTGAAGGGTCATCGAAAGCGGCCCGCTTACCCGCTTCCGCCACGTCGCGAAGGTCCGCGAGCGGTCGTCATGAACGTAGAGCCGGCGCAGCGCGCTCGGGTCCACGTAGATTTGATCAGCGCTCGCCACGTTCGTGATCGTCAAGGGCACGCGCGGCCGCCTTGGACAACGGTCGGGGCTGTCGGGCCTTCAGTCGCGCGAAATAGTCGAGCGCTGGTGACTTCCGCCGTGGTGGTGGCGCGTAGGCGCGCAGAACGTACGCCGGACGTCCCCGGTCCGTCACCAGGACTTCGCCTTCCCGAGCCAAGATTTCCTTGAGACGTGGAAACTTGGTTCGAAGGTCGCGAATCGTGGCTCTCGCGATGGCCATGCTGTGAATCATAAATGATTCACAAAGAACCCGCCACCCGCCCGGGTCGCCATGGCGCTCCAGCCAAATTGTCTGGTTCATCCCGCGTGGCACAGCGGTTGCGTAACCCGCCTGCATGATGTGTATCCTGCGACAGGCATGGCGATGAGCATGAGCACGCAGGACTGGATCACGCTGATCGCCTGCGTGGGTGAGCTGGCCGTCGCCGCGCTGGTGTTTCTGCGCGCGATGGGAAGCCCGCTGGCGATGCCGCTGCTGTTGTTCAGCGTGGACTTGGTCGTCTGGAACTTCGCGCGGCTGGCGTATCAGCGCACCGGCGACATCACCTGGCATCTGATCGATATGGTGGCGTCGCCGATCGCCACAGCGCTGGCATTCCTGTTCTTGCTAAGGTTCGTGGGGCGCGCGCGTCAGCTTCGTTGGGTGCTCCAGGTGGAGTACGCGATCAACGGCCTGCTCTCCGGCGTGGCCGCCCTGGCCTTGTTTTCTCTCGCGGCCAGGGCGATCGCGCTCTCCAGCATCTGGAGCTGGGGTTTTCTGGTGATCCTGTTCCTCCCGTCGGGTTTGACGATAAAGATGCTGCTCGCGCATCTGAGAAGCGTCGGAAGCGTCGAGGAACGGAACCGAACGCTGTTGTTGCTGGCCGGTGTCATCGTCATTTCGCCACTGGCCGCCAGCGAAAGTTTCGCCGATATGGGTTTCGCGGTACCCCGCCTGGGGAACGTCGGCATCCTCAGTTTCAACGTGATCCTCCTCGTCGCCGCGCTGCGGTTCCGTCTGTTCGATCGTAAGCTCTCGGCCTCTACCGTTCTGTCGGCCACCGCGCTGGCGGCGGTCGGCGGCATCGCGTATCTGTCGGTGTTTCATCTGGCGGGGTCCAGCACCGCGTTGTTGGTGCTGGGCACTTTGACGGTGACGCTGGTCCTGGGGGCCGCCACCAAGCTGATCGTCGGTACGATCATCATTCGGCGCGATCAGTTGGTGCGGCTTGCGACGCTGGGGAAGATGAGCGCGCAAATGGGACATGACCTTCGAAACCCACTGGCCGCCCTGAAAGGCGCGGCGCAGTTTCTGCAAGAGGAGATGTCGCAGGGGCGATCGATCGACAACCGCGGCGCCTTCATCGACCTGCTGGTCGAGCAGATCGATCGGCTCAAAAGCGCCGTCGAGAAGTACCAACGCCTGGGCCGGATCGAGGCGATGCGTACGCCCGTGCAGATCAACGAACTGGTCCAGAGTCTGGTGTCCCTCCAAACCCTGGGAAAGGTCCAAGACCACACGGTGAAGGCGGTGCTGGCCAGCGATCTGCCGGAATGTCCCATCGATCGGGATCTGGTGGCGGGCGCGCTGGAGAACCTGATCCAGAACGCATTTGAAGCGACGCCGCGCGCGTCGGTCGTGACGGTGCGGACGGCCCTGGGCCAGACGCGCCATGCACAGGCGGTGATGTTGTCCGTCGAGGACGTTGGCAGCGGAATGAGCGCCCGGACGCGCGAGCGGGCGCTGGACGATTTTTATACGACCAAAGCCACGGGCAGCGGGTTGGGGCTGGCGTTCGTGCGGCGGGTGGCCGAGGCCCACGGCGGCGAGGTTTCGCTGATAAGCAAGGAAGGCGCGGGGACCACCGTGCGCCTGTTTCTACCTTTGGAGTGAACATGCCCCATGTCGAAGAGAGCGCGCACGTCCTGGTTGTCGACGACGATCCCGCGGTGGGAATGGTGCTGCTGGCACAGCTGGGACAGGCGGGAATCACCTGCCAGCACGTTTTGAACGCGCCGCAGGCGATGGAGGTCCTCCGCGAGCGGCCCGTGGATGTCGTCATCACGGATCTGCGCATGCCGGGACCAAGCGGCGTGGATCTGTTGCAGGACATCGTCGAGCGGTGGCCCGAGATTCCGGTGATCATGCTGACCGCGCACGGCAACGTCGCGATCGCGGTCGAAGCGATGAAGAAGGGCGCGGCCGATTTCCTCCTGAAGCCGTTCGACCGCGAGGAGATTCTGTTCACGGTGCGCAAACACATCGCGGCAGCCCGTCACGACAATGGTCCGCCGCAAGCCGGCGCCAAGGGCGACGCGTTGGTCGACAGCGCGTCCCCGGGAATGCACGAGGCCCAGGACCTGATTCGCCGCGCGGCGACCAGCACCGCCAACGTCCTGATCCGCGGCGAAAACGGCACCGGCAAGGATCTGGCCGCGCGATCGATCCACAAGACCGGCACGCGCCGGAACGCCCCGTTTGTTCGGGTGCAGTGCGGTGCGCTCCCCGACACACTGATCGAAAGTGAGCTATTTGGCTACGAGAAGGGCGCGTTCACGGGCGCGGCGTCGCGCAAGCCGGGACGCGTGGAACTGGCGGAAGGCGGCACGTTGTTCCTGGACGAAATCGGCGACATCACGCCGGTGGTCCAGGTGAAGTTGCTGCGGCTGTTGCAGGAACGCGAGTTTGAACGCCTGGGGGGAACCCAGACGTTGAAAACAACGGCGCGGTTCGTGGCGGCGACCCACCAGCCGCTGGAGGAGATGATCAAGAAGGGGACGTTCCGCGAGGATCTCTTCTATCGACTGAACGTGCTGCCGATCTGGATGCCGCCGCTGCGGGCGCGGTCCGAGGATGTCGAGGCGCTGGCCACGCGTTTTTGCGGGGAGGCCGGCGAAGCCAACGGCCGGGGAGAGGTGGACCTGTCACCACAGGCGCTGATACTGCTGAAGCGCCAACCGTGGCCTGGCAATGTCCGGCAGCTCCAGAACTTTGTCGAGCGGCTGGTGGTTCTGTCCGACGGCAACCGGTTGACAGTCGCCGACGTCGAACGTGAGCTGGCGCGACAATCGCCGATCGGTGGCCTGTCGAATACGGGACGAAACGACGCGGGCCGGAACGAGCCCCAGCAGGAAGGAAGGGATCACTCAGGCGGAGCCACCCTGGAAAACAGCCGCAAGGAAGCTGAAAGGGAGGCAGTCGTGACTGCCCTTGGCCGGGCCGGGAACAACAGATCGGTCGCGGCACGCCTGCTGGGAATCAGCCGTCGCACGCTGTACCACAAACTCACGGAACACGGACTGGTCTGAATCACGCGCCCCGACCCGGCCTAGATCAGCGGCCCCAGAATGTCTCCGCACTGCACCGAGTCCTGCCGCAGAGCGTGCGCGCCGAAATTACTGTCGTCGGACCAGAAGATGGGCTTCAGGCCGGCGAGACACTCCGATTCCGGAGCCAGGGCCAGACCTTCGTTGTTCGAGTCGGGAAGCGTGCTGGCGCGGTCGAAGGTGCGACGCAAAAGGAATCGACCACGCGTGAGCGAGCCGGCACGGGTGTCGATCTGAAGCACCGCGGTTCGATTCCCGCAGGTGTTGTCGCAGTGGGCCCACAGGTATCCGACCTCACGATCGAATTCCACCCCCATCACACCCACGCTGCCGGTGGCAATGGTGGCGACCCGCTGAAACGCGCCGGTCGCGTGATTCAGGACGTACGCGTACAACATCCCGTTCGCCTCGATACCGACCAGGAAAATTCCCGTGCCGTGATCGGGATAGGCCGCCGGGTTGTAGGCCAACCCGGTGCTCTCGTCGATGAAGCCACCCCCAACCAGATGAGCATCGGGGACCCAGGTGATCGCCTCAAGGCCCAGGTTCGCTCCCACCACCGGAAGGTCGCTGTTCAGGTTCCATTCATGTGTCGCGGTCAGCGTCGGGCCCACCGCATCCGTGTCGAGACGAAGGATGCTCAGGCGGCTGACGGTGTTCGCGTCGTTGTTGCGCTCGGTCGCGACGTAGATCGCGGACGATCCGTCCTCGGCCCGGGTGACTCCCTCGACGTCCGGGTTGCCCGTGCCTCCCGGGTAACGGATGTTCTTGCCCGCGCCCCAGTCGCCCGTTGCTGTCGAAGCAAACGTGGTCCCATTCCACTGGAGGCGATACAACAGCGATGGACTGTTCAGTACCGCCCACAAAACCGCCGATCCCCCCGGGCCGGCGGGCTGATACGTCAAGCCGCTGAGATTCGATGGGAACTGATTCAGCTCGTCCACCACCACCGTCTGATTGCCGCCCGGAAAAGCGAAGGACATTCCCCCCGCGCCCCCGGCGCCGGCAGCTCCCGCTCCACCACCCGCGCCGCCTCCACCCACACTGCCGCCGGCGCCGCCGCCTCCACCTGCCCCACCGCCTCCACCTGCCCCACCCGATCCTCCACCGCAGTTGTTCAAAGCGCCCTTCGTGCTGGCCGCCGTCGTGGAAAACGCGCCTGTTCCATCGGGGCAACGCCCGTACGTCGTCGTCGCATGCGCGGCCCAGGTGTGCGAGTCGACCACGGTCACGCCCGTGACGTTGTACAGGCGCACGGAATCAGCGCCGCCCAGGCCGAATCCAAGCGCGGTCTCCTCGACGACGAAGAATCCGCCTGCCGGGACGCTGGTACCGGCGGGAATCACCGAAACATGCGTGTCGTCGTTGTCCTTGACGACCCAGCTTGAAATGTCGACCGCGCTGGCACCGGGATTGTAAAGCTCGACCCAATCCCCCGGGACCCCACCGCTCGACTCGATCTCGTTGATGAACACCACGGGCGGAGGACCGCCGCCCGGCGAGCAGACCACGGTCTCGGAGACGGTATCACCGCAGTCGCCGTCGCCGATGGTCAAGGTAATGGTCGCGCTGCCGGACGCCGTGCAGGTGAACGCGGCGCTGGGCGCCGTGGGGTTCGCGATCGTTCCGGCGGTGGCGCTCCACTGGTATGACAGGGCCGACGGGCCAAGATCGGTGTCGTGGGCCGCGCCCGTAAGCGCTATGGCGCTGCCCACGAATACCTCGGCGGGATTCACCGCCAGCGCGTCGATCCGCGGGCAGATGTTCACCGTGCCGTTGATGCGAACGCTTCCCGTACGGGGTGGCTCCTGGCAGCGCAGATGAATCGCGACGACAGTGGTTGCGCGCGGGGTCACTCCGAATGTCGCGCTGCCGGCGCATGTCGTCAGCCCATCGCTGAGCGTGGCGCCTATGGCGATCGTGTAGCCCATGCCCGCCGGGATGCTGCTGGCCGTGAACGTCAGCGTCGAACTTTGACTGACGTTGATGGTGCCCGTGCGTTGAAAGGACGCGGGCCCCGTCAACGTGTACGTTGCGGCGTTCAGGCTGACGCCGGACGCCAGGGTCAACGCCACACCGACGGATCCCGATTCATCGATCTGACCACCGGGAGCGTTATCTCCCGAGCAACCGATCGGCGAAACCAAGAGCAGGACGGGGAACGAACCAGCGAGAACCAGCGTCTTTAGAGCGTGCAAAGGTTGAACGAACGATCGGGACATCATGTTGACCTCGACACCGGGCACAGCAAGTCATGGGCCGATCGGCGTCGCGAGCTGACCCAAGGAGCCACCAAACTATTTCACAGGAATTTTCGGCGTTTGGGCGATACCGTTGGCAACCTCGGGGCGCCGCCCGTGCCTTGGGTCCTCCGGTTCCCGGAGAACGTCTCCGAAGATCGATGACCAGTGACGACTCCTACGTATTTCGCCGGCGTTTCCGCGACGTCCGCCAGGCGACAAAGGCCCCGGCCGACAACAAGGCAACAGCCAGGGCCAATCGTCCGCCCAGATGCGACCCCGGCACGGCGGCGGGCGCCGACGCCGCCACCACCTGGATCGCTCCCCGCATCTCGAAGTGATAGTTGCAGCGAAACCCGAACACTCCAAGGCTGCTGAACGTCACCACCCCGGATTCGTCGGGTGAAGCGATGGGACTCGGAACATCGCCCTGATCCGGATCCAGGGGATGTTCCGCGAAGTTGCCGTTCCAGCGCACACTCTGGCCGACGCGAATCTTGAGGCAGCGTTCCGCACGCCCGGGGAACGAGAAGTCCCAAATGAGGGTGCGATTCGCCCCGTCCTGGGTCCGATCCTGGTAGTCGCTCTCGACGCAGTCATCAACGACGGGGATCGCGCCAAGCGCCGGGAGGGCGCAGATGCTGGCCCCAAACGCAAGGACCAGCGCGGAAACCACGCGGGCTGGTGCTCGCATGGTTTGCGATCTTGTTGCCATATCTTCCGTCGTTCGTGCCCTAGCCTTGCTCCGATCCCGGGCGGCCGGGAAAACACCATGGGGTCCAGGACAAACACCGCACCTGTCGGGGAGGCCGAACCAAGCGCGCGCCAAAGGATTGGGCGCTTTTTGCTGATCACCTTGCCGACGATGTTGCTGCTGTACGGACTTATCTACTATCCGCACCGGGCGGACAGCGTCCTTGGGCGCGGGTTGACGGGTTACGTACGCCTGATTGCGACGGTTGCCGGTGCGATCCTTCATGCCTTCGACGGCGCGGTTACCGTCAGCGGCCATCACATCGGCGGCCGGTTTCCGCTCAGCATCGTCCTCGACTGCTCGGCTCTGGACGCGCAGGCGCTGTACGTCGCCGCGGTGCTGGGCATCAAGGCGCGGTGGTCCGACAAGGTCGTGGGCGTTGTCGGCGGACTCGTGATGTTGACCGCCGTCAACCTCACACGGATCGTCGCGCTCTACTTCGTGGGCGTGCGCGCCCCACACTTGTTTCACGTTCTGCACGAGGAGGTCCTCCAGTTGGCGGTCATCTTGTGCGCCTTCGCGGCTTTCGGACTGTGGGCATACGTGGCCCTGCGCCACGCACAACGGACACCGGGCATCGCATGACGACGAGATCCCCGCGCGCGTGGGGCGGCTCGACCGCGTTGTTCGTGGCGATTCTGGTTTGCGGCGCCCTGCCGTGGCCCGGGCTTCGCCAAGGATTCAACAGCGTCTTTCGCGGCGGCGGCAACGCTTTGCTGGCAGCGTTCACTTTCGGCAAGGGGGGACACGCGTCGCTCGCTCCCCTCGACGCGACGAGGAACGCCGCGGCCAAGGACAGTCCGCCGATACAACAGCATGTCGCCGCGGACACCCTGCTCGCCCTGCGGGTGGATGGTCGCGTCGGCACGGTGGGTCTTGGCCTCAACTTGCGCCGGGAGGTGTACATGCCGTTGGTGCTCTTTGTCGCCGTCGTCCTCGCGGCGCCGATGCGCGCGCGGGCGAAATTCCGCGCTGTGATGGTCGGAACGCCGGTTGTTCTCTTGATCGCTTTCGGGTGTATCTGGTGTCTCGCGCTGTATACGTTCGCGTTCAACGTCCGGGGCGTTCTTCAGCTCGACGCCGTCGGTGGGTTGGTCGTCGATCTGGTCTACCGCGGCGTGCTGCTTCCGCCTGGCAACCGCTTCATCGCGCCGTTGGCGATGGGCCTGGGCGTGGTTGCTCTTGAGTTTGTACGACAACCGAATGTCCCCGGCGCGCGGTGTACCATCTCCGACCGACCCGCCTAGGTGGCGAGACCTGCCGTCCGACCGGCCACTCTCGAACCGCTCCACAGGTGGCGCATACCGATCGCGGCAAAACCCAGCGCCAACAGACCGATGGACACGCGCGGAAGGGGCACGGACACCGGGGCGGCCGTGACCACGAAGTCCAGGGTGTACGTCACCGCTCCACCGGTCTCCTGCGACCAGAACGTGTAGTTGCCGGCGGGCAACGGAGGCGTGAATCCCAACGCGCCCGAACCGCTTCCCATGTTGTCCAGAATGTCGGTTCCAAGCGTGAAGTTTCCAGGACCGAAATGCGCGTATCCCAGCAAGAGGGCCGGTGTGGCCCCGGCCGGATCCACGCTGAAGGTGTCTCCGTTCTGGACCGCGATGAAGGAAACGCTGGTGCTGGTGGAGCTGACCACGTTGATGGCGCTTAGCCGATGCCCGGCCGGGATGGTCACGCGCAAGTACTCCAGATCACCGGAGACCGACGTTGCCGTGATGGTGTTCGATCCGGGCGTCGAAACCAGCACCGTCGGCGCCAGCCGGGCGCCCGACAGATCACCGTTCACCGCTTCGTTGTAGACCGTGGCCCGCGCCGCGCTGGCCGGCAGGAGCACCGACGTCACAAACACCAACCCAGTAAGCCGACGCATGACCTTCTCCCCTTTGCCCGTTGTTTGGCTCTGTTGTCGTTTCAACGCGGGGCCAAACCTAACCCCCGAATGACCGGTGCACCGTGACGCTTTTCAAACGGCTCGGACTCAATTCGGTTCGCGCCCGCGGGTCACGGGCTCACGGATTGGTGATGCGGCTTCCGAGCGTTGTCGCGGCAACGCGGTCGGACCGACCCAAATCGGGTTTCTTGAGGGACGGCGCGCGAATCATGGCGATGCTGGCCCACACGCCGACACTGAAGTACAGCGACATCCAGGGAATCTCCTGCCGCCAGTCCTCCAACCTATGGGTCACGATTCGCCTTCGGCCCGCATCCCTCCAGCCCTGGGCAACCGACAGCATCTGCCGACCGCTGGCGCGATCCCCCTTCGTTCGCGACCAATACATCGGGACGTCAACCGTGCACATGAAGACAAGGTACGCAACACTCAGCAGCACAACGCCGCCAATGAAGCGCCTTGCCGCGCCGCTGTGGCGCTTCCAGACCTGGGCAAAGGCCAACGTCAGCAGCGCGGCTGTAGCGGCCCAGGTTGATTCCTCGATCACGCTACCAATAAAGTTGGTGGTCAGCGCCGTGTACCAAGAACAGACCTCCGCGAAGGCGATCAGAGGAACCATCAGGCGAGACACGACCACCCCGAACGCCGCGCGCGTACTCTTCGCGCCTTCGTGCAACAGGAGCGCCCATTGTGTCACCAGGGCCAACTCCGCGATCGTGGCCACCGCGCGGGCAATGAGAGCGCTGGAGATCCACGAATCGTAGAGGCAAATGCGTTGTGCCTCGGCCCGCGGGAACACCGATCGGAACGCGCAGCCCGCCACGAAGATCGCCGACAGAAACAATTGCCATCTGCGCGCGGCGACAACGTCGGGATCCGCCGTTGGGGCTCCCCGTTTGAACGCCGCCGCCACCACGACCCATGCCCATACGTTCACCACACTGATGGCCCCCAGGGTCAACCACCATGCGACTACGACTTCTGAACCGTCTGCGGTCATTTGAAGGGCCGCGCCTAGATAGCCAACTTGTGTGCCGAAATGGCGTCAATACCGGCACCGTGTTGCCCCGGACACGCGACCAACTTGTCGCGCAGCCGGAATAGTGCCGACAAGTCGTGCTGATACCGTATCCGGCGTGGAGGAGACCATGAACACATTTCTACAAGAGCTCAAGGAACAACGCTGGGACGATCACCGGTACTATCACCACAGCCGCATCAATCAATCGCTTCACCTCGTGAGCGCCGTAAGTTTTCTGGCCACGTACGTGTTGCTGTTCACGCAGCCCGTGGTCGGCGCACTGTTTGGCTGGGTATTCGCCATGTGCATCCGGCAGGTTGGTCATTTCTTCTTCGAGCCCAAGGGCTACGACGACGCCAACCAGGCCACCCACGAGTACAAAGAGAAAGTGAAGGTCGGCTACAACCTGCGACGCAAGGTCATCCTGCACACGATCTGGGCGCTCACCCCCGTCGTCTTGTACCTTCAGCCGACACTGTTCGGGATTTTCACGGCACACACCGACCTCGGTGGCTTCCTGTTAAATCTGTCGCAACTTTGGATCGCGCTGGCGATCGGAGCGTTGTTGTTCCGGACCGTACACCTGTTCTTCCTGCGTAACATTCGCACCGGACTGGTGTGGTTCACGAAGATCCTGACCGATCCGTTCCATGACATCTACCTGTACTACAAGTCTCCGTTTTTCCTTCTGCGCGGCCAACTGATCGAGCCTCCGGCTCAGCAGGCCTGATCGCGCCACGGGTAACGTCGCGACGCGCGGCGGCCGCCGGTATTTGATCCGCGGCCGCCGGAACGTCTTGCCGGCGTCTCAAGCGGCGGGCTGGGGATCGCGACTCAGACTGCGATCTGCCGGGCGATCTGATCGATCGCCTGCCAGCTTGATCCGAGAAGTTCGGGATTCATCGGTACCAGGTGATCGCGAAACACCTCGTCGCCGGCGCGCAGGGTACGCCGTTGGATGCTGGCGCGGGCTTGCTCACGCGAACATCCTATCGCCCGGTGACAGGCGTCCAGAAGATTGTCGTCAATGGCCCCATTGACCCCTTCCTCGATCAAATCGACGGGACCGGGAGCGGGAACGGACGCCACCGGTAGCCCCGAGGCCAGCGCTTCGAGAATGACGTTCCCGAAGGTCTCGGTTCGCGAGGGGAAGACGAAACAGTCGGCGCTGGCGAAGGCACTGGCCAGATCGGCGCCGAACTGGTAGCCGCGCCAGACCGCATCGGGATATCGCCGCTGAAGGTCTTCCCTCTGCGGGCCGTCGCCGACAACGACCTTGGTTCCCGCAAGCGGCAAATCCAGAAAGTCTTCGAGGGTCTTCTCCACCGCCACCCGCCCGACATACAGCCAGATCGGCCGTGGCAGGTCGCAAAAGTCGTCGCGTCGATGTCGCGGGTGAAACACCTCGGCGTCCACGCCGCGCGGCCAGTGCACCAGGTGCCCGCCCACGCGTTTTTCTCGCAGGGTCCGCAAAAGGGCCTGCGAGCTGACCAAGGTGTGCTCCGCCTTTTCGTGGAACCATCGCACGGGCTGGTACCCCCACGCGACGGGAACCGGCAGCCGGGCACTGAGGTATTCGGCGTACCGCGTGTGAAAGCTGGTCGTGAACCTTAGGCCCCGCCGTCGCAACCAGCCGACCGTCCAAAAGCCCAGGGGACCTTCCGTGGCAACGTGAATGGCGTCCGGCCGAAACGCAAGGATTCGTGGAATCGCCTTCCAGGGATCATAGGCCACGCGAATTTCGGGATACGACGGCAGGGGCACGGTGCGATGGGCATCGGGAGCGATCACCAGCACCTCGGTCCCCACGGACTCCAGATAGCGCACAAGCCGCGCCAGTGTGTTCACGACACCATTGGTCTGCGGGCGCCAGGCATCCGTCACCAGAGTAAGGCGTTTCAACGTTGGCGCACGCGGGCGCACACCAGGCAGTCTCGCCTTGGTTCCTGGTTTGATTCCAGCGCCGATGGTCGTTCCCGACGCGCGATGAAGGACAGTGCTCTCGACGTTTGGCAGCACGAAACCGATGGTAGACGCGCCCGTCAACGAAACCATCACGGTGCTGTGATGGTCGCGTTGTGTTCTGCCAACGTTTCGGCGTCGCCTATTCGCGCATCGCGGCGACGCCGCGTTTGGCACCGAACGCCTGCCCGATCATCTCACGCAAGATGCGACGCCTGATTGATTTGTTGCTCAACGAGGGATTCGACCACCAGTATCCATCCGCTTGCATCGCACGCGCGGCCGCGACGAACCGATCACCAACCGCTTCGATATCCGCGTCGGTGTAGTTCAGGCTGAAGATCAAGCGCCCGGTCCCGATCCAACTGAGGGCCAGGCCCTCCGCGCGCAGGTAGAACTGAAGCATCCAGTTGTACCGAGACGGCTGCGTGTAATAGACCGCCCAGATGGACGACAGGTTGGCCACCTGCACGGGAAGGCCTTCCTCCCGCAGGCGCCGGTTCAATCGTTCAGCACGGCCGTTCCAGATCCCGTCCAGGTTTGCGTACAGCGTCCGGATCTCAGCCGTATCCAGACTTCGCAGGAATTCGTTCATCGACGCCATCACCAGGGGATGGGAATTGAACGTACCCCGGGCGAAGCAGACATCGGCGGGCCTGTCCTCACGAAATCTCTTCATCAGATCACGGCGCCCGCAAACAGCCCCAACCGGCAGACCTCCGCCCAGTGTCTTTCCGTACGTCACCATGTCGGCCCGAACACCGAAGTACTCTTGCGCTCCCCCGGGCGCCAGACGAAACCCAACGAAGACCTCGTCGAAGATCAACACGATCCCTTGTTCCGTACAGATCGTGCGCAGTCGTTTGAGCCATTCGACGTAGGCGTCCCGATCGAAATGCGCCGTCCGCGAGCTGTCGACCAAGGTGGAATCGACGGCGGCGTTCCCATTGGGGTGCAGCGCCTGCAACGGATTGACCAGCACACAAGCGATGTCGCGGCGCTTCCGCAACACGCGCAGCGCATCGTCGTCCATTTCCTTCAACGTATAGGTTTCACGTGCCGGCGTGGGGTTTCCCACGCCCGGCTGTACGTCGCCCCACCAACCGTGATACGCCCCGCAGAACCTGACCAGATGCGACCGCCGGGTGTGATAGCGCGCCAGGCGCACCGCCTGCATGACCGCCTCGGTGCCGGACATGTGGAACGACACCTCGTCCAGGCCCGAAATCTCCTTCAACCTTTTCACGTTGTCTGAGATCACCGGGTGGTAGCTCCCCAGCACCGGCCCCAGATCACGCACGCGCGCGCTGCCGCGTTCGATGCAGCCCTTGTAGTAGTCGTAGCCGAACAGGTTTACACCGTACGATCCGGTCAGATCGTACGCGTCGTTGCCGTCCAGGTCGGTCACCTTCACGCCGGATGACGCTCGCACGAAGGCCCCCGCGTTCAGGTGTCGGCGCACGAACCGGCTGTACTGAAACGGCACGCGATAGGCGCCGACAAATTGCAGGTCGGAGATGCCCGCTTCAATCTCGTTGGTTTGCCGAGCGGTCTCCGAAAACCGGGCGCCGTACAATTCGGCAAGCCGCATGAACCCCGCGCGCCGCCGGTCCGCCACGTCCCGGGGCGCATCATCGGAGCTAAAGAACCGGGTTTCGTCGAAGTCATAGTACGGCATCAGCGCCGCGACCCTGCGGGCCATGCGCGAATGCCCCCTCAGCGAGGGGTGTTTTGCCTTCGACAGTTCAAGGCGCGCCTTGGCCTTCAGCAACAAGAGCACGCCGGCGATCCCGCCGAGGACATACAACGCGAAAGTATTGTTCATGTTCTATTCAGTTGAGGATTGGCAACCGACCGTCTATAGCGATGCCTTCGTGAGATCTGCCATTACGCGCTTCTTTCTGCAGGAGGATCTCAATTTCCTGCTGACCAATCGCATTCCCCGGCGCTTGGTCACGCGGTTCATGAACTGGTTCAGCCACGTCGAATACGGGCCCGTCCGCGATCTGTCGATGGCGGCCTTTCGCTTTTTCGCCGCGCCGGACCTCGGCGAAGCGAAGAAGGAGCGGTTCACGAGTCTGCACGACTGCTTCATCAGGGAGCTGCAACCCGATGCGCGGCCCGTCGATCCGGATCCAACCGTGCTGGTTAGCCCCTGTGATGCCTTGGTGGGCGCCTCGGGTCGCATCGACGGCACGCAGTTGATTCAAGCCAAGGGGTTCACCTACACCCTGCTGGACCTGCTGGGCGATCCCGCGTTGGTGGAGGTGTATCGGGACGGGCAGTACGTCACGTTGCGCCTGACCGCCGGAATGTATCACCGGTTTCATGCCCCGCATGACTGCCGCGTCGAGCAGGTCAACTACATTTCCGGGGACACCTGGAATACCAACCCGATCGCCCTCAACCGGGTGGAAAAGCTGTTCTGCAAGAACGAACGGGCGATCATACGGACGACCTTGGGGGCCACCGGCCACGTCATCACGCTGGTCCCGGTGGCCTCGATTCTGGTGGCCAGCATCCGGCTGCATTTTTTGAACGTTCTGTTGCACCTGAATCATCGGGGGCCCAACGTCGTCGCTTGCAACGCCCATTTCCGCAAGGGCGAGGAAATGGGTTGGTTCCAGATGGGGTCGACGATCATCGTGTTCGCTCCCGCGGGATATGCCCTGTGCGGGAACGTGCGGGAAGGAACGACGCTTCGTATGGGACAGCCGCTGATGCGACTGCCCTGATCCCGCCTGCGTCGTGGTCCGTGCAACAGCACCTGTTGTCCTGATCCGTGGTGGCTCTTACCGCGTCTTTTTGAAGAACCGAAGGCGCGTTCATGACAGCCCTGTGAAGTTCCTGCCTCGTTTCGCGAGCCACCTCGGCAACACGGCGTTCAAGTCCGCCGGATCCCAGAAAGTCGCCCGCGGCCTCGACCGCCGTCACGCAATCGTCACCTCGTATCAGCGCCGGCGACACGCGGACGCACGGGGGCGGGGTACACTGCCGCTTTCATGCCATCAGACGCAATCTCCGAAGCGGTGTCGGCCACGGCGACGGAACTCCCAGCGGCCCCTCTCGACCTCGGGCAAGCATCGCTCTACCTCAACCGGGACCTGTCGTGGCTGGCGTTCAACGCACGTGTGCTCAACGAAGCTTGCGAGACGCGCTGGCCTCTATTGGAGCGGTTGAAGTTCCTGGCGATCTACGCATCCAACCTGGACGAGTTTTTCATGATCCGTGTCTCCGGACTGCACGAACAGCTTGAAGCGGTCCTGATCGAGAGCAGCCCGGACGGGCTCAGCCCCAAAGAGCAACTGGCCCGTATCAGCCAAACCGTCCGCCGGCAGCTCCAGACCTCCGCCGCTCTGTTGCTGGACGACCTTCTTCCGGCCTTGGTCGCTCACGGTATTCACATCCGCGATTGGAAGTCCCTGGACGGTGACACCAAACGCCTGGCGCGCCAGTACTTCCGCCGCTCGGTGTTCCCCGTACTGACGCCGCTGGCTGTCGACCCCACCCATCCCTTTCCCTTCCTGTCGAACCTATCGCTGTCCCTTGCCGTGGAGGCCCGCGATCCCGAGACGAAGGAGCGAAAGTTCGCTCGCGTCAAGGTACCGGAAATTCTGCCCAGGTTCATTCCCATCGGACACTTCGACCCCGCCCGGGCCACCGCGGATACCTCGGGCGAGGTCCAACATTTCCTGCCCCTCGAACAGCTCATCGCGGCCAACCTGGACGATCTGTTCCCTGGAATGGACATCGTCAGCACCCACGCCTTCCGGGTCACACGCGACATGGATCTCGACATCCTCGAGGACGAGGCTCACGACCTGCTATCCGTCGTTGACCGGGGTCTGCGCCGTCGTCGCTTCGGCGCCTGCGTTCGTCTGGAGGTCGGGGCCGGCATTCCCGATCGCATTCGCAAACTGCTGCTGGAAAAGTTGGAAATTGACGAGGAGGACGTGTACGAGGCGTCGGGACCCCTGGGGCTCGGTGCCCTGATGGCCATCGCCCAACTTTCCCGGCCGGATCTGCGCGATCCGCCCTTCGTTCCCCGCGTACCGCCCCCGTTCGCGGAAAAGGGCGATCCCTTCCTGGCACTGCGCGCGCACGACATCCTCTTGCACCACCCCTACGATTCCTTCACTCCGGTGCTGGATTTTCTGCGCAGCGCGGCCGAGGACCCCAACGTACTGGCGATCAAGATGACCTTGTACCGCGCCGGATCGAACGCCGAGGCCGTTCGGCTTCTGATCCGGGCCGCGGAGAACGGCAAACAAGTCGCCGTGTCAATCGAGATCAAGGCGCGCTTCGACGAGGAAAACAACATCGCCTGGGCGCGCGCCCTTGAGCGCGTTGGTGCCCACGTGTTCTTCGGGCACACCGATCTGAAAACGCACGCCAAGGCGGCGCTGGTGGTTCGGCGCGAAAGCGACGGCCTCCGCCGGTACGTTCACCTTGCGACCGGCAATTACAATGCGGGAACCGCGCGCCTCTACACCGATCTCGGGCTGCTGACGGCGGATCCCGAACTGGGCGACGACGTCTCCGAATTTTTCAATTCGCTGTCGGGATTCTCAAAGCAGCCGCGCTACCGCAAGCTGGCGGTCGCCCCCGCGGACCTAGCCGAAATGGTGCTGGCACGGATCGACGACCAGGCGGCACGCGCCCACGCCGGGCGGCCCTCCCGGATCTTCGCGAAGCTGAACTCGCTGGTGGACTTCCGGGTGATTCAGGCCCTTTACCGCGCGTCCATGGCCGGCGTCCCGATCACCTTGTGCGTGCGCGGGATCTGCTGTTTGCGACCGGGATTAACGGGCATTTCGGACAACATCCAGGTCGTTTCCATCGTGGGGCGTTTTCTCGAGCACGAGCGCGTCTTCGTTTTTGGCGGTCCCTCCGAGGAGGAATTCTTTCTGTCCTCTGCCGACTGGATGCCGAGAAACCTTGACCGGCGTGTGGAGGTCATGTTCCCCGTTACCGACGAGAAGTTGCGCGAACAGATCAGGCGCGAGGTGGTGGACCCCGTACTGGCCGACAATTCGCGCGCCTACGAGATGAACGTTGACGGCGACTACAAGCGCCGCCTTCCACCCGAGGGCGAAGCCTCCCGCGTCGCCCAGGATTTGGTGTTGGACCACGTCGTCAGGCGGACCTTGCAGATCGTCACGCCGACCTGATCGGTGCACCGGCCCCGCGGACGCTTCGCCGAAGCAAGGAACATGGTCGGCCACGGCGCAAGTCCTGTGCCCGACGTCGGTGGGCGGCCCATACACGAACCGCCCACCCACGTTCAGATTTGCAGTCAGGCGATCGTTACAGACCCATGCAGTTGGCGTAGTAAGTCACCGTCGCCGGCCAATCCGCGAAGATCCCCCTGACGCCCACCTGCTTCGCCAACACGTCCAACATGGTGAACATGTCGCCGTCGTTGTTGATGGCGCCCGCGACGGACTGGTAGTAGTAACCGCCGCCCGTCCTCAAGAACCCTGAACGCTCCAGGGTCCACGTGATGATGTCCAGCCCCGCGGCCTTCGCTGCCAGGGCGTACGACGACGGAACGATCCTGTTGCTGGCATCCAGCGTAACCAGCGCCCACATGGGCGGCGCCACGATCCGCACCCCTTGCGCAGCCAGTTCCGGCATTCCAGCCACCGCGACGTCGTAGCCGCCGCTGACATCGACGCGATCATCAAGGTAGACGGCCCGTCGCCCGAACGCGGGTTCTTCGGCCAACCAGTACAAGACGTCGTTGCGGTTGAACGACTGGGCAAAAACGCGATGGGGGGACACATGCGCCGCCTTGTATTCGTCGATCATCTGCTGGGCGTACTGCTGTTGTGTGTACGTGCCTTCGAACGGCATGGCCACGCTGGCGGCCTTCAGCTCGGGCGTGAACTTCAAACCCATGCCGCCGATCAGACCGATGCTTTCGGCGTGGGTCATCAGCGTGCCGCAGGTCGAGTACAGATCCGTTCGGAATTTCGCCGTGCCGTCCAGGTACTGCGCCACGGTGGTCGCGGCGGGATTCGCGGCGTCCATCTTTCCACACAGGGTCTTGAATTCGGCCAGCGTGATGTCGCTGGTGCAGCACATCGCCGAGGCGGGAGTGCCGGTCGCCGGATCGGCAGGCACAAACGGTTGCGTGCACTTGGCCGCCAGTTCGGGGACCGCGAGGATATTGGTCGTCGTGTGCAGGTCACACTGCGAGTGGCGGCAAACCAGTTTCCGGTCCTTGGTGAAGGTGACGTCGCATTCCACGATCCCCGCACCCATGCGCGCCGCGGCCACATAGGATTCGCGCGTGTGCTCCGGGAACTGCAAACAGGCACCGCGATGCCCGATTGAAAAATCCGACGTCTTGACCGGATCCTCGGAGCAGCTCATCAATTTTTCTTTCAGCGGACCTTCGTCCATGTCCTCGACCAGATAGTAGGGTCGCGGTCCGATCTGTACGTTGGTCTTCGGGGTGTGGTGCCGCCTGCCCTTCGCATGTTGCGACGGTGCATTCCACGTCAGCGCGCTGGCCTCGCTCGCGGCAATGTCCTCCCCGCGGGTCGCGTTTTCGGTACAGGCGCCAGCCAGCAGCGTCAGCGAACCCGCGCCGATCAAAGTCACATTCCGCCTCGCAATCGGTCTCACACTCCGTCGTTGCATGATGTCCTCCCGTTTTCGGTTTGGTAACCGGCGGGGACTGTACGCAAACGGCTGCCGCGAAAATGTGCCTCGATCGCAACGACATCGCACGCCTCCCGCGACGGGGAGTCGAAAGATCCGTGCGTTTTTCAATTCGTGACAGAGCCGTATCCGGTTCGGAATCCGAGATACGAATTCTTCACGGAACGTTTCCGCCGCTGTCGTTTAGCGCGGTGACGGCAAGCCGGCCCGTCTGGGGTCAGTTGATCGCGAAACAGTAGAAGGCGCCATAGCCTCCCGTCGAGCCGACACAACCCGTGCCGGTTCCCGTGCAGGGCGCGCAGCCACCGACGGCGGAGGACGACATCCAGTTGGTGCCGCTGCCCGTGCGGGGCCACGAGTGGCCGCACCACGGGTGACCCGTCGCTGCCTTCGACGTCCAGTCGTTGCAGGTGTTGTCGGTCGTCGGCGTGGTCACCGTGTACAACATGCCGTCCGCGCCGGTGCCGGTGAGAACGGCGTGATTGTTCGATCCGTCGGCGTGGTTCGGGATGCCGTGTTCGTTGGGAAGGTCGTTCCTGATCGCGAGATCCGCGTCGGCTGGCCGGTCCATCAACAGTTGCGTGAGGTTGGAGGCCACCTGTCGCCCGTTGGCGTCGTACCAGGGACCAGAGCCAATGCGATCCTTTGCGTGAACGGGACCACCGCCCGTCCCACCCGTCGTGGCGCTAAGAAACGCGCGCCATGTCTTCGAGCCCGCTCCCGGCACGCCCATCTGCGCGACCTCGGAGCAGATCTTGTCCGCGCCGCGCAGCCCCGCGCCGTCGCCGGTCTCGCCATGGCTCAGATCGCCTCCCAAACCCGCGTTGGTGCCAGCGATC
>JANOJB010000043.1:0-54938 GCA_031407985.1 Pseudomonadota bacterium
CCGACAACGCCAATCCGAGAAACCTGGTGCAACACATGGGGGCCTCCTTCGGGTTGGCGTCGACGATAGCGCCTTTTTTTAGGCCGGGTACGACAATCCGAATCCGTACTCGAACAACGGCGCGTAGGTCGGATCGCCGAAGTTCACCGGGATCTCGGCCATGTCGCGCGGCCACGAGCAGGACAGTTTTCCCGTGGGTTTGGCGGCACCGAACAACACATCCGCGATACCGCCACCCTCGGTGCCGGGCAGCCACACGACCAGCAACGCGTCGGCCGCGGCCAACACATCGCCCAGGATCAACGGCCGCCCGGTGATCAACACGACCACCACACGTTTTCCACTGTGTTTGGCGGCGGCGATCACCGACAGATCGTCACGCGACAGCTCCAGCTTGGCGCGATCGCCGTATTCCTCGGCGTAGGGTTCTTCCCCCACGACAACCACCACCGCGTCGGCGCGCTCGGCCCCCGCGGCGTCCTTGGAGAAATCGATCCGCCCCGGCCCGACCACGTCGGTGATGGCCTGCCGGATCGTCGTGCCGACCGTGGTGGCGCCACGACGCCCGCGCCAGCCGACGGACCAACCGCCGCACTGCATGCCGATGTCGTCGGCCTTGCTGCCGCAGACGTGGACGCGCGCCTCTTTCTTCAACGGCAACACCGCGCCCTCGTTCTTCAGCAACACGGCGCTGCGCCTGACGGCCTCGCGCGCGACGGCCCGGTGCGCGGGCGATCCCACCAGGGCGGTCAACGCCCGATCGGTGAACGGACGCTCCCACAAGGCAAAGCGCACCTTCTGTTTCAGGATGCGGCGGACGGCGTCGTCGATACGCGCCATCGTCACGCGGCCCGCGGCAACCAGCTGTTTCAGCCCACTGATGAAATCGCGGTAACGGATCGGCACCATCACCATGTCGATGCCGGCGTTGATCCCCGCCTCGATGTCGCTGACGTAGTCCCCGGGTAGGCGATCGATCGCCTGCCAGTCGCTGACCACGAATCCCTTGAAACCAAGCTCGCCCTTCAGCACGTCGGTGATCAACTCGCGGTTGCCGTGCATGGGCAAGCCGTTCCAGCTGCTGTACGACACCATCACCGACGCGACATCCGCCTTGATCGCCGCGATGTAGCCGGGCAGGTGGACGCGGCGCAGTTCTTCCTCGGGGAAACGCGCGTCGCCGCGATCCTTGCCGCCCGCGGTGCCACCGTCGGCCAGAAAGTGTTTCGCGCACGCCATGATGGACGTGCCGTCGGGCGCGGGCACGGTTGCGTTCTGAAAACCGCGAATGGACGCGGCGCCCAAGCTTTCGGCCAGCTCGGCGGTTTCGCCGAAGCCCTCGTACGCGCGGCCCCAGCGATCGTCGCGTGGCACCGCTATGCACGGCGCGAACGTCCAGTCGATGCCGGTGCCGGCCACCTCGCGCGCGGTGACACGCGCCACCGCCTCGACCAGTTCGGGACTGCGCGTGCAACCCAGGCCTACGTTGTGGGGGAAGATCACGGCGCCGCGCACGCCGCTTTGCCCGTGAACGGCGTCGATCCCGTAGACCAGTGGAATGCCCAGCCGCGTGGACAGCGCCTGGCTTTGATAGCGGTCGTACATCTCGGCCCAGGTCTCGGCCGTGTTGGGCTTGGGCAACGAATCGCCGCCGCTTAACACCGACCCGATGAAGAAATCGTGTATCTCGCGTCCGTCTTTCACGACGCTGCGATCGATCTGCGTCATCTGGCCGATTTTTTCCTCCAGCGTCATCTGGGCCAGCAGCGCTTCGACGTCGGGGGCCGGCATGCCGGCACGGCGGGCGGGTGGAACGTCGGCGATCCGCGCCTTTGACACCAGACACGCGGACGGTGCCAGCGCCGCAGCCGCCAGCAGCGCGCGGCGGGTGGGCAACAGGCTGGGCAAGAGACTGGGCAAGAACGTTTGACCCTTCTCGCGATCGCTTGCCGGGATCGATCCTTGGCCTTCAGTCGTTTTGGGGGGCATCGCGGAACTGTGTATCACAATGTTCCTCTCTCTGTCCTTGTGACGGTTGCCAGAGAACTGCCAGAGACGTCTCGTCGCCGGGCGGTTACAGCCCAACCAGATGATCGTGGTAACCCTGCGCGTAGTCACTGATGGGCGCACCGGTATTGAAATCGCCGATCAGCGACCACGGCCGACCGCCCTGGGTTGCGGGCGGCGTTGGCGGCACACACGCCCCCCACGTATTCCAGGTCCAGGCCAGGTAGCCGATCCCATGTGCCTCGCTCCACTGCAGAAGGGAACCGATGAAGGTGCTGGCGCAAGAATTTTCGCCGAACTCGGTCATCACGATCGGCACCGTGGCGGCCAGTGTGGCGGGCACATTGTCCCAGCAGCCCGGGTTGTTGCACGAGTTGAAGTTGTAGACGTGCCACGCGGCCGCCAGGTTCGCGCCCGCGTCGATGGGAGCGTGCGAGATCCATTGCGACAAAGCGTTCGAATATTGCAGTCCCCCCAGCAGCAGCAGATGTCTGGAACCCGTGGCCCGAACCGCGTCGACCAGCGCTTGCATGCCGATCGCCTGATACGTCATGGCCGGTTGACCTGACGGAACCGCCTGATTCGCGGTGCACCCATCACGCCAGCACAACCACCCGACCGCCGAATCACGGTTGCGATCGGGAAACGGCTCGTTGAACAGTTCGAAGATGACGCCGTCGTCGGTCGCGAACGTGTTCGCCACGTCGGTCCAGAACGCGGCAGAGTGATCGGCGTCGGGCATGGGCTGCAACCGGTCGGCCACCGTCGTGCCCGGTCCCACCCAGTGCAGATCCAGGATGGGGACGATGTTGTACTGGTGAAACAGATTCACGAAGTCGACGATCGCCTGCTTGTAAACATCGCCGCTGTAGGCTGGATTGACGCCGTTGATGCCCAGCCAGCAGGTTTCGTTCAGCGGAATCCTGACCGCGTTGATCTTCCAGGACGCCATCACCCTGATTGATGCCAACGTCGCCGGGCCGTCGAAGACTCCGACACCCTTGCCGCACTGGTACTCGGATCCGGAACGATTGACGCCGCGCAACCGCACAGTCAAACCGTCGCTGTTCTGAATGTGATTGCCCACGACGTGCAGGCCTTTCATGGGTGGACCCACCGGTACCACGGGGCCGTCAGCAATTCTGGGATCCGGACCCATACCGGAATCGGGGACGAAGGCGTAGGTGGGATCCTGGGCGCACCCGCCGGCGGTTCCCGCCAGGGTCAAAACCAAGACCGCGATGCGCGGTCCCACCCAGGCGATCTCTCGGATCAAAAGCATCAGGCTGATAACGGTCGACCGCATGAGAAGGGGCACCCTATCGCAACAAGGTTCGCCAGCGATCAGGCTAGCCGCCGGTGCACGGTTTGGTGAGATCCGTGCTGTTGCACTGCATCGAGCAGTTCGTGTGGAGCGTGTACGCCTCCAGTTCGGTCGGTTGACCGAACACGACGTCACGCGATTGCGGAGCCGGCGATTCAACCACGCCGTCCGCCAAATCCGCACCGTCGGCCCCCACCGCGACCAGGGACATCAGGTATCGGCCGGGTTGGATCATGAACGGGGTGGCGCCGATCTTGCGATTGCAGCCGAAGCGACAGGCATCAAGGCCGGTGCACGGCTGGGCCGCGGCGGCGGCTTCGGAGACCAGATTCAACCGAACGTAGGCGATCGACGGATCCGCGCACGCGCAGTCGGAGATCGCCCGTCCGTCCCTGGTAAACACGGCCCAGGCAACCTCGACCGCTCCTCCGTTGATGTCCACGCAACCTGCGGGCGCAAGCAGCGCGGGCAAGGCCAGTCCCAGCACCATCGCGGCGATTGGGGTGCCTGTCATCCGGCGGCCGCCTTCCATGTGCCGTGACGCTAGCAGCGCTGCAGCATCGTCGCAACGACGCGCGCGGGTGCCACGCGCGCAGCATGAAGCAAACACCGCGGTTGGCAACCGGCCAGGTGGCGCGTCACAATCGCAGGATGTTCTCCCAGCCACAAAAGCTTCAACTGCCCCGCGCGGATCAGGCGCTGCCCGGCCGCCCCGAAAAGATACCGGTGCCAGACCGGCATTTCGTCCTGGGTACGCGTCTCTGCCCGCCATTTCCGGACGGGATGGAACTGGCGCTGTTCGGAATGGGCTGTTTTTGGGGCGCGGAGAAGGGATTCTGGTCGCAGGCGGGCGTGCACAGCACGTCGGTCGGCTACGCGGGCGGCCTGACGCCGAATCCGACCTACCGCGAGGTCTGTTCGGGCCTGACCGGGCACACCGAAGTCGTGCGCGTGGTGTTCGATCCACGAGTGATCTCTTTCGAACGGCTGCTGGCGAGTTTTTGGGAGGGGCACGATCCGACCCAGGGCATGCGCCAGGGCGGCGACGTCGGCACGCAGTACCGATCGGCCGTTTACACCGACGGGGATGTCCAGGCGCACGTCACCCTGGAATCGCGCGTGGCCTATCAGAAGGCGCTGGATGACGCCGGCCACGGCCCGATCACCAGCGAAATCGCGCCCGCGCCTGACTTCTTCTACGCCGAGGATTACCACCAGCAGTACCTGGCCAAGAACCCCGACGGCTACTGCGGACACGGTGGTACGGGCGTGGCCTGCCCGGTCGGGCTGATGGGCGCCGCGGCCGCGCGTTGAGTTGTTCGCACTCCCGACACCCGGAGTGTTCTCGCGAGTGTCGCGTGCGACAACGAAACAGAGACTTGAGCAGGTGTTGGACTATCTAAGAGACGACGAGTCTCCGATTGTCGACCTGTCGGTGAGGCTATGACAGCCCACTGAAGGGTTTGCAACTGACCTCGCCGTTCCTCCCTGGCGTGGGGTCGTGGCCGTCCCGATCGGCTCGTCGATCTCGCTCGTGATGCTCGCTACACTCGCCGCCCATGACACAAAATCCGGAGTGCGGCGTGTGGCAGTCGCTGACCAGTCCGAAGCTATGGGAGCCACCCGCACTTTCACGCGCACATGGTGCCGCGCTACGCGACCATGCCGCGCGACGCGAAGGCGTGGAGCGTGTTCGACCTGCAGCGCGCCGTCGGCGCCGGGGAGGTGGAGATCGACTGCGCCGAGGTCGATCGAATTTCCGAGGCTTACCGGCGGACGCTGGCCGCGACGCCCGGCTCGTGGTGAGCGCGCTCGCCCGGCACCGGCCTTCCTTCGTCAGGCTGACGTGCCACACGCCGGCGGAACAATCGCGCGCAGCTTTCAGATTCTTGCCATCGTCGTGTGCGGGGTTGCGCTGTCAGGCCCCCCTCGCACACGACCTCCTTGGCAAATGCGGGCGTAGCGCCTAACGTCAACCGTCGTGACTGCCGAAACAATCGCCCGCCCGAGCTTGTTTCGCCGGCATCGCGGGAAGTTCCTGGCGATCGGATTCCTCGGGGTCGTCGGAACCGTTGCGGGCCTGTGGACAGCGATCACCCTGAATTTCAGCTATTCCGATGGCGACCGAATCGGTTACGTTCAGAAGTTCTCACGCAAAGGCTGGATCTGTCGGACATGGGAAGGCGAGCTCGCCATGACGCCGGTTCCCGGCGCAACGCCGCAGATTTTCACTTTCACGGTCCCCGATGACGCCGTCGCCAAACGGGTGGCGGCGGCGGAGGGAAAGAAGGTCGCGCTGCACTACAAGGAGAAGCGCGGGGTTCCAAGCTCCTGCTTCGGCGACACCGGGTATTTCGTCACCGACGTGCGGCTCCTTGGTCCCTGACCGTTGGCCCTAAGGGCCCGACTGGGCGCGAGGGGGCTGGTCGCTTGTTCCGCCTAGACACCACCTTCACAGTGGCTACGGATCACCCCTGGCCTCGGGGGCAATCACCGCCGGAATGTGGCACGATTCTCAACTGGGGGGAGGAGCGCATGACGGACGAGCGAATCACGTGGGTTCGGGGTCCCAGGCAAGCCGGGCCGATGGAAACCATCGGGGTGCTGGAACTGAAAGCGGACGGAAGTTGTCGAGCCGTCTTCGCCGAGCGGGTGGAAGTCGACGGGCGCTGCCACATCCGGCTGGCTCGTCAAGTGTGGGCGGGGAAGGATTCCCTGGAGACGCGCTGGTGGAGCCTGGTGCTGGACGCCAACCACAAAGTTTTCACCATCCGCAACGGCTCCTGCGGCGACGCCGTGCTGAAGGCGGACGTACCCAGAATCATCACCGCCCTGGAGGACCTTGATCTCATGACCGAGGAGACCATGATCGCCGTCGACGACGGTCAGCCGGTTCTCCCTCGACACAAGCCTCGTTCCCTAAGCACCTCCGATGAACGTCGATAGCGCATAACCCGCGGCGACGCTTGACGCATGGACCAGTGGAAACGGGCGGCGCAGCCGGGAAAGAACCGGAAGAAGCATCGGTCATTGCGGTCGCGCCGCCGCCGTATCACACTGCCAGGCCCATGACGACCACCAGACAGATGCAGATTCGAAAATGGATTGCGTTCACGATTCCTGGCGTAATCGCGCTGGTCGCCGATCAGGTGACGAAGCAGTGGGCGCGCGGAGCGTTGGGACCCGAGGGCTCGGGAAAGATGCGTGCGGTGATCGGCAAGGTGCTGTCGTTCCACTACGCCGAGAACCCCGGCATCGCGTTCAGCATGTTCCGGGACCTGCGCGGGGGGCGATTCGTGCTGGCGGGCTTGGCGATTTTAGCGCTGGTGATGGTGGTCCGTTATTTGAAGAGCACGGATCCCACGCAACGCCGGTTGCACGTCGCGCTGGGCCTGATCGCGGGCGGCGCGGTCGGGAACTTGATCGACCGCCTGATCTACGCGCGCGTCGTCGACTTCATCCTGGTCGACCTGGATGTGTGGCCGGCGGATCCATGGCCCGTGTTCAACATCGCCGACATCGTCTTGGTGGTCGGGGTGTGTCTGATCGCTCTGGATGTAATTGCCAACCGCGGCGTCCCGGACGGTGCGTCGGCGGGCGCGGCACCACCCGGCGGCACCGCCGGCTGACCAAAACCGCCGGTGCCATCGTGCGTCTGACCGGCTACAGCTTGTAGGCCTGCTTCGCCAGCTTGTACGCCAGATCGACCGCGACCTCGCGCGCCTCGTCTTCTTCCAGGCGGTGATCGCTGACCAGTTGTGCCAGGAAGCCGCAGTCCATGCGCCGGGCGACGTCGTGACGCGCCGGGATCGACAGGAACGCACGGGTGTCGTCGTTGAACCCGACGGTATTGTAGAAGCCAGCCGTCTCGGTGATGCGTTCGCGGTAAAAACGCATTCCCTCGGGGCTGTCGAAGAACCACCACGACGGGCCAATTTTCAGCGCCGGATAGTGTCCGGCCAACGGGGCCAGTTCGCGCGAGTACACGGTCTCGTCCAGCGTGAACAGAATCAGCGACAGGCGCCTGTCGTTGCCGAATCTGTCCAGTAACGGCTTCAGCGCGCGCACGTAATCCGTGCGCGTTGGAATGTCTGCGCCCTTGTCCCGCCCGAACATCTGAAAATTCTCGGGGTTGTAGTTTCGGAACGACCCGGCGTGGATCTGCATCACCAGACCGTCGTCGATGCTCATGCGCGCCATCTCGGTCAACAGCTGGCCCCTGAATCTTTCCCGCTCTTCCGCCGTTCCGGTTCCCGACAACGCCTTTCCCAGCAAGGTCTCACACTCGGACGACGGCAGATCGAACGTCGCGGCGGTCTGGTGGCCATGGTCGGTCGACGTCGCGCCGAACTCCTTGAAATACCGGCGGCGGTTCTCCAATGCCTTCAGATACCCCGTCCACGTGCGCGTGTTCTCACCGGTCAACGCACCCAGTTGCGCCACGTTTTCGGCGAAACCGTCGAAGTCGGGATCGACCACGGGATCCGGGCGGTACGCCGTGATCACCCGCCCCTTCCAACCGGATTCCCGCATCTTGCGATGATGATCCAGCGGATCCAGCGGGGATTCCGTCGTCGCCAACACCTCGATGTTGAAACGTTCGAACAACGCGCGCGGACGGAATTCGGGTTTCGCCAGACATTCGGCGATGCGGTCGTAGATGGCGTCCGCGGATTCCGGACCCAGGCGGTCGCGAATCCCGAAGACATCGTGCAGCACGTGTTGAAACCACATCTTGGTCGGCGTCCCCCGAAACAGCCGCCAGTTCTGGGCGAACAACCGCCAGATTTTCCGCGAATCGCGTTCAACCGGACCGCCGTCCTGGCGCGGCACGCCCAGCGACTCCAGCGGTATGCCCTGGCTGTACAGCATGCGAAACACGTAGTGATCGGGAATGATCAGCAGCGTCGCCGGATCGGGGAACGCGTCGTTGTCGGCGAACCAGCGCGGATCCGTGTGCCCATGGGGACTGACGATCGGCAACGCGCGCACCTCGGCGTAAAGCCGCCTGGCAATGGCGCGCTCGGTCGGATCCGCCGAGAACAGCCTGTCTTCGTGCAGCGTCAAGGGATTGGTCATGGAGTCCTCGTGAGGGTCATCTTGGGGAAGCGGTCATGATAACGTGCCCGCGAATGGCCAAAGCAAGCCTGCCATTTGCGTTCTGGAATCTACTGTTGCCGCCGCGTAGCGGGACGGCTCATCCCCCATGACGATCACCGACGCCAAGGTGATTGTGTGCGGGCCGGGCCGCAATTTCGTGACGCTGAAGGTGTTCACCAAGGACGGGGTTCATGGCGTCGGCGACGCGACGTTGAACGGCCGGGAAATGGCGGTCGCCGCCTACCTGACCGAACACGTGATCCCGTTGCTGATCGGCAAGGACGCGCGCCGCATCGAGGACATGTGGCAATACCTGTACAAAGGCGCCTACTGGCGGCGCGGCCCCGTGACCATGACTGCGATCGCGGCCGTCGACACGGCGCTGTGGGACATCAAGGGCAAGGACCTAGGCGTGCCGGTTTATCAGTTGCTGGGCGGCCGATCGCGCGACCATGTTCTGGTGTACGGACACGCGAACGGCGCCGATATCGAACACACCGTCGACGCGGCGGCGCGCCTGGTCGCCAAGGGTTACAAGGCCGTGCGTGCGCAGTCGGGAATCAAGGGTTTGCCGTCAACCTACGGTGTCGGCCACGGGGGCGCGAACTACGAACCGGCCGAAAAGGGATTGCCGTCCGAGGCGTCGTGGAGCACGGATCTTTACCTGGGCAGCATCCCGCGCCTGTTCGACCGTCTGCGCCGCGAGGTCGGACCCCGCATTTCGCTGCTTCACGACGTCCACCACCGCCTGACGCCCATCGAGGCCGCGCGCCTGGGCAAGGAGCTGGAACCCCACCATCTGTTCTGGCTAGAGGATCCGGTCCCGGCCGAGTTGCAGGAAGGGTTTCGCCTGATCCGCCGCCACACCACCACGCCGATCGCCGTCGGTGAAGTGTTCTCGTCGATCCACGACTGCCAGCAGCTGATTTCCGAGCAACTGATTGATTTCATACGATGCAGCGTGGTCCACGCGGGGGGCATTTCGCACCTGCGCAAGATCGCGAACCTGGCCGAGCTGTACCACGTGCGGACCGGCTGTCACGGCGCGACCGATCTGAGCCCCGTTTGCATGGCGGCGGCGCTGCATTTCGACATGAGCGTCCACAACTTCGGGATTCAGGAATACATGCCGCACACGGCGGACACAGATCGCGTGTTCCCCCACGCTTACACGTTCGCCGACGGTGCCCTGTATCCAGGCGATCAACCCGGACTGGGCGTCGACATCGACGAGACCCTGGCGGCGACGTTTCCCTACGACCGCGCGTACCTGCCGATCAACCGGAAGCTCGACGGCACTTTGCACGACTGGTAGCCCCGTGGGGGGTCTGGCCAGTTATCACCATAGTGACAACTGGACTTGACCAGTTATCACCATGGTACAAACTGGACGGGTGCCCGAATCCGCCGATCGCTACCTGCTGGCCACCATCCGTGACGATGCCATTGCCTCGGGAAAGATGGCCTTTGTCAGCGGACCGCGCCAGGTGGGCAAAACGACGCTCGCCAAATCCCTGCTTACTTCCGCGCAGAATTACCAAACCTGGGACGACACCGACTTCCGGAAGGCCTGGAGCCGATCTCCACGAGCCGCCCTTCAGGAACGTGGACCCGGCCCCGTCGTGCTCGACGAGATCCACAAGGATCGGCGCTGGAAGACGCGACTGAAAGGCGTTTTCGACGTTGCTGGGCCCGGCGATGGACTGATCGTCACCGGCAGCGCGCGCATGGATCTCCACCGACGTGGGGGGGACAGTTTAATGGGGCGCTTTCTCCCCTATCGTTTGCATCCCTTCACGGTGGCTGAAACCTCCCACCCGCCAGGCCCCGACGACATCCTGGCCGCCACCGCACCGAGGCATCGCTTCGCCGACCTCATGCGGCTGGGCGGTTTTCCCGAGCCGTTGTTGAGCGGCAGCGAGGCCAAGGCCGTGCGCTGGTCGCGGCTGCGCCTGGAACGACTGCTGGCCGAGGACGTACGTGACCTGCGGGCGGTGGAAGATTTGTCCGGTCTGCGCGTGCTGGCTGATCTGTTGCCCGAGCGGGTGGGATCCCTTCTATCCGTCAACGCCCTTCGTGAGGATGTCGGAGCCGCCTACGCCACCGTCAGAAGCTGGGTCAAGGTTTTTGAGGCCCTCTATCACTGCTTCCTGGTATCGCCGTACGCCAAACGCATCGTGAGATCGATCCGCAGCGCGCCCAAGCTTTACCTTTTCGACATTCTACGAATTCCCGCGACGCGCGAATCCGCGCGCCTTGAGAATCTGACCGCACTGCACCTACTGAAAGCGTGCCACTTCTGGACCGATGCGGCACAAGGCGAATTCGACCTGCGCTACGTTCGCGACAAGGAACAACGCGAAGTGGATTTTCTGGTGTTGCGCGACGGACGCCCGTGGCTGCTGGTCGAATGCAAATCCAACGACATTGAACCCAACCCCGCGCTCGACAACTTCCGCCGGCAACTCGACGCGCCACGCGCCTTTCAGTTGGTCACCCGCGCCGGCTACGACCGCCTCTACGCGCACTCCCACGTGCGGGTGCTCTCGTACGAAAAGTTCCTGGCCGGGTGGATCTAGTGAACGCGTCCCTTGATGGGTTTCCGTTTCGGGGTCGCGAGCTCGCCGAGTCGACTTATGCGACCGTCTTCAACCACACGCTCGACTGGTCGCGCCTCGACCGGTGCGCCCGCGGTATGGCCAGGTCGCATTGACGGCGCGGCGCTCCCACGGATCGAGACCATCGTTCACTCCGTCGAGGTGATCGAGGGGCGCGCGGGTAGTGGGTCAGTTTGAAACTACCGGCGCGCGGGATCTTGTTTCGCGGGTGTAGACTGGCGCCACCCCGGGGTTAGGAAATCCCCCCATGAAAATTGGTTCGCCCCTTCTGGCAGTTTTGGCCGCATCGGCCTTGGCCATAGCTTCTTCATGCACTCCGGCACCCGCTGGTACTGGCGGGAAGGATTCCAGCGTTACGGATACGTCCGGAAGCGGTATCGACGCGATCACGGGCCTGCCCGACGCGCAGGTCGGCCCGCCTGATTCGCCGATCGCCGTCCCCGACGCGGCCATCACGACGCCCGACGCAGCCATTACGACGCCCGACGTGACCACCACGACGCCCGACGCGGGTGGCGGCGATGTGCCGTCCACCGACGGGGCCGGGCCCGCCACGGATGCAACCGTCGCGACCCCCGACGCACCGGCGTTTACCGACGCAACGACGCCTGCCCCCGATCTGGGCACCGATACGCGCGACGGTGGAACGACGCTGACTGACCTGGGTTCCGCCGATCTTCCGCTGCTCGGAACCAAGGAAACCATCATCCAAGAGGACACACTCGGCTTCTCGGCCATCGACGGCAAGGTCCTTCCGCGCGAGGGCACCACGACGGTCACCGGGTTTTCGGGCGCGGGGTTCGCCGACAGCGATCCAGGCCTGGCAAAAGGCATCAGCTGGAGCGTCAAGTCCACGCGCACCGGCATTGCCAAGATCACCTGGCGCTACGCGTTCGGCGGCGCGGCCACCAACCTGCGCGACGGCCGCCTCACCGTGAACGGAGTCGTCGTCGCCGATCTGGTGGTTTTCCCCTACACCACCACCTGGAACGACTGGGCCGAACTGCCCGCGATCGACATCCCACTTGGCGCGGGATCCAACTTTGTCCGCCTGGAGGCCGTGACCGCCAGCGGTCTGGGCAACATCGACTGGGTGAAGTTCATCGGCGACGGCATCACGCCTGACAACCCCAGCTACACGCTGGGCGTAACGCCCAACAACCCCGACTGGGGCAGCGTGACGGTTTCACCCGTGCAGACGTCGTACCCGGTCGGCGCGTCGATCACGCTGACCGCGACGGCGAAGGCCGGATACTTCTTCCAAAGCTGGTCGGGCGACACGTCCAGCGCGTTGGCGACGTACACGTTCCAGATCGCGCGCAACACGATCGTGCAGGGATTGTTCCTGCCGACCGGCACCACGCAGGCGCCTGGCCTGATCGGTTACGCCTCTGTCCAGGACGACAAGGGAACGCCGTACCTGATCACCGGGGGATCGATGGGACCGACGGTCACCGCCACCACCATCGACCAGATCAAGACCAACCTCGGCGACGACGTGCCGCGCGTGGTTCAGATCTCGGGAACGTTCGACGGCAGCGCGGTGCTGACGAACGTCGTGCACATCGGCTCGAACAAGACATTGCTGGGCACGGGCAACAACACGCACTTCATCGGCTACGAACTGAACATCGCGGGAGCGCGCAACATCATCATCCGCAACGTCGCGGTTTCGCACGTGGTGGCCGAAGGCGCCGGCGAGGCGAACGACGCCGTGGTCATCGGGGATCGGGCCAAGAACATCTGGATCGATCACTGCGACTTTTATTCCGACATGAACAACGGCAAGGACTATTACGACGGTCTTCTGGAGATCAAGAACGAGGCATCGTTCATCACCATTTCTTGGAGCCTGTTCCACGACCACTACAAGGCCAGCCTGATCAGCTCGGGCGACGAGCAGGTCGGGGACAAAGCCGTCCGCGTGACCTACCACCACAACTATTTCTACAACACGAATTCGCGCCTACCGTCGATCCGTTTCGGCAAGGCGCACATCTTCAACAACTACTACAAGGACAACGGCTCGGCGGTGAACAGCCGCATGGGCGCGGTGGTGCGCGTCGACAACAATTACTTCCAGAACACGATGCCCACCATCACGTCGGAGGACAGTCCTGAAGTGGGCACCTGGGACGTCAGCAACAACGTGTTCAACGCGTGCACGGGACCCACCACGTCGAACGGCAGCCTGACCCCGCCGTACCCGTACACGCCCGACGCCCCAGCCGGACTGCCGACCTCGGTGCCGGCGGGCGCGGGCTTGGGGAAGATCTAGCGGCCCGACCTTCGGTTGGGGCGCCGGCCTATCGATCGGGGCGACGCGCGTCGGGAACGTACGTGTGTTTCAACAGACGGAAGTCCTCCAGTCTGCCCGCCGGGGGTTCACAACCCGTGGGGAGCGGCAACTTCGAGAACGTCTGGAAATAGAGCAAACAGGCGTCCCGCCACCAGCGCGCCTCCTGTTCCTGAATGCCCAACAACACCTTCACGTGTTCGGCCCGCGCTGGATCGATCCGTGCGCCCAACGTCTGCCATACGGCCCTCATGTGCCGGACCGCATCGACGCCGCCTTGATAGCGCAGGCACAGCTCGTCCCACAGTGTTCGCCCCGATGTCATCTTGTGGCTCCAGGGCACGTGGTGAAACCAAAGCAGCAACGTCTCGGGACACGAGGCCAGGCTCCCGAAGACCTCCGGCCACGGCGGATGGTACTGGGCGACGGCGTTGCTGCCGGTTTTGGTGCGGTCGAATCCGATGCCGGCCGCGTCCGCGCGGTGGTAGTAGACCGACGTCCAGTCCGCGCGCCCGGTGTCCACCCACGGCCCCGGGCCGTGGTGATGATCCTTGGCCATGATGTGATGCAGGCCCAGCGGCGTCATGTAATTCACCACCGCCTCGCGTGACGTCATCATCAACGCCTTCACGGGCGTGACGAACCGGGCGTCGTTGGTGAACGTCATGCGCAACCAATCGTCCGCGATGCTGTCCGCGCTCAGCGTTCCATCCCAGGCCAGTCGCCCGAACGCGAACCAGTTCGCGGCACCAAAGGGATGCCCGCACCAGTCACGGTCGTTGCCGATGTTCGCGACACCGGCCATGCCGCTGACACGTTTGCCGACCGGCGATCCGGGACCGCCAGCGTACGTATCGGCATCCAGCGTTTCCTTGAACAGCGGCGCCAGGTACACCAAATGCGTCCCCTGTCCCAGGTATTCCTGGGTGATCTGAAATTCGATCAGCATCGGCGTCTTCGGCATCGCACCAAACAGCGGGTGGAATGGCTCGCGCGGCATGAAATCGATCGGCCCATTCTTGGCCTGCACCATCGCGTTGCCATGAAACGCACCGTCGAGAGGCACCATATCCGTGAACGCCTGCTTGGCGCGATCCTGGGCGACGTTTTCGCGATACACGAACGCGCGCCATATCACGATGCCACCGCCGCCATTGACGCTGAGCGCGTCTCCCAGCAGGTTCGCGCCCTGGGCGTGGTCGCATCCGTAGTCCTGCGGCCCCGGCTGTCCCTCGGAATTCGCCTTCACCAGGAAGCCGCCGAAGTCGGGAACGTGGCGGTAAATCTCGCGGCACTTGTCACGCCACCACGTGGCAACCCCCGCGATGCGCGGATCGGCCGATTTCAGGCCACCGATTTCGATCGGTGCGCTGAACCGCGCCGTCAAGAAGACGCGAATCCCGTAAGGACGAAACGCGTCCGCCAGCGCCGCCACCTTGGGCAGGTATTCCGGCGTCAAAACCAGCGAATTCGCGTTGACGTTGGTCAGCACGCACGCGTTGATGCCAATCGATGCGTTGGCCCGCGCGTAGTCCCGGTACCGGGGCGACAAGGTTCCGGGCAGGCTTGCCCAGTCCCACAACGACGATCCGGCGTATCCGCGTTCGATGGAGCCGTCCAGGTTGTCCCAGTGGTTCAGCATCCGCCGCTTCAGCGCCGGCGCGCTGGTCATGTTCAACCCGGCCAAAGGTCGATGGGTCTGCATGGCGCGCAGAAACGCGAAGACGCCGTACAGCACCCCGATGTCACGGTTGGCGGCGATCACCACCATCGCCCTTGCCCCCGATCTTGCCCCCAACCTTGCCCCCAACCTTGCCCCCGAAAGCACGCGGCGCACGATGAAGCCCTCGTCGCCGGCTGCCCGCAGATCGTCGGTCAGATCCAGCGCGGCGATGGACGGTGAGCCGACGGGAGTACCAGCCACAACAACAACGGCGTTGACATCCGCGGCTGCGCGCTGGCCCGCATCGCCTCCCGCGAAATGAACAGGCCGACCAAGCAACCCCGAAAGACCCAGACCCAGCTCACTCTTGGCGGCATCCAGCGTCGGCGATCCGCCGGCGACGACGACGCTCCCATTCAGCGCGGATCGATACTCCGCCAAGCGACGCGCGTCCGAGACCACGCCGTAGCGCAGCCACAACCTGTAACCGTCCTCGGCGCTTCGCATGCGGAATCCCGCGGCGCGCGCCCTAGTTGCGGACGCGTCGATAGAACCCGACGTCGTCCACCCAGTAGTCGACCCAACCGACGTCCCACATCAGCCGCAACATGGACGCCACTGCCAGCTCGGGCCGCGCGAACTTCTTGCCGAACCCCTGTTGCTGCAACACCGTGAAGGGCACGAAATACAGGTGCCAATCGGTCGTCAAGGTCACCGGAAACACCCAGTGATCGCCGCAGGTCTGGGTGTTGTCGTAGGGAACGTGATCCTTGCCGGGTGTGAAGCAATAGCTGGCGCCGGTGCCGTTGTTGAACGAATACGGCGTGCACGCGCTCGCATTGAAGGACGGATCACCCTCGCCCGGAAAAGCCGGATAGTCGTCCTTGCACTTACTTGTTCCGCACTTGTCCGTGGCCAGGGTCCTCTCGTCGGCCATGGTAACGGGCACGGTACCGTCGGCGGGATCCCAGCAATAGTACGTGAGGTCCGTGGTACCGGGCACCACGTAGGGCGAGCAGGGCTTCTGGTTCGGGCAGCTGCATTCCCGATTCCGCTCGCAGTTTCGAGGATTGGCCGGAACCAGCGAGGTCCTGAAGCTGATGTCGTCGTCGGTGTTCTGGTCGCCCATGCCGACGCGAACGGATGCCTGACTGTTCGGACCGCGCCGTGCCCACAGGCTGATGCCCTCCCACTGATTCAAGTCCAGGGTTAAGCCCGCGAAGTCGCCCGGGATCGGACGGCAATCGCCTGGCTGCGCGGCGCCCGGCTCGCAACGGCTCCGGTCGATGTTCTTGAAGCTCACGCCCACGCCACCACCCCAACCGCGAAACGGCCCACCATGGATATGCATGGCATTCGTCGGCCCGCAGCGTTCGACGGGCGTGGCCGGCTGCTCGTACCCGCTTGGCGAAATATTAGGGGTGCTCTTGTCGGTGTACGCGTAAAGCCCTCGGCCGTATGCCTGTGGCACTCCATCGAACTCCTTGATGTCATCGAAATTCCATACGGACAGAAACTCGAGCCCAGCTTGCTCGGCGGCACAGTTGGGGGGCCGGGATCCTGGATCAGGAACGCAGGTACCAATGCAGGGACCCGTTGGTTCCATGGGGGGACCAACCGTTCCGCCGCCCCGGGAACCGCACCCGACGACCGTCGTTAACACCAGGGGAATCACGAACGTCACGACCTGCTTCAGTCCCATGGCGACGGGCGAGACTGTCATCGCCAGCTTGCGAGATCAAGCGGACCGCGCACCCGTCGCACCCTCTTGTTTCTCTTGGATCCTCACAAGTCCCAGGTCCCACACTTGCCCCAGAATTGGCCCGCTGATACAACCGCCAACGCGGCTTTCAAAGCGCCGTGAAAGGACCGCGACCATGTTCATGTTCAATACCCGATCTGGGCTGACCTTGAGGCTGTGGGGAGGACTGGCGCTTGTCGCGGGGCTCGGGGCCTGTGGTGGCGGCGGCAGCGCCTCGCGGACCGGATCAGGTGGAACGAGTGCAGGTTCTGGTGGGGCGGTTGGAACCGGAGGAACGGGTACGGGTACCGGTGGTGCCGGCGGAGCCGTCGCCCTGTCCTGCAGTGCCGCAATAGTGCCCGCGGCGGCAAAGATCACCGATTTTTCCGACTGGAATCCAACGGCGGGCAAGTGGGGGACGGGATCCTTGATGGGCAGCTTGTTCAAATACAACGACCCGGCGCCCGACGGTGGCGTGGCCAGCGCCGTCACGTCGGCCGTGGACCCTGTCACGGGCAATCTCTCTTTCGCGGGTACGGTCAGAGCCGGTGGTTACGCGGGGATCGGCCTGTCGTTTGACTCGTGCGTGGACGCCACCGCGTACACGGGAATCCAGTTCACGATGGCGGGCAACACCGGAGGCTGTGCGCTTCAGTTGCAGGTCCAGACCTATTCTCAGCAACCGACCAGCAACAGGGGAGGCTGCACGGCGAATTGCTACAAGTTCCCGGCCAAGCAGTCTCTGACTGTCGGCACGGCACCGATCACGGTTCGATTTGCCGAGCTGACGGGAGGCATGCCCACGGATGCGGCGGCAATCAAAAGGGAGATGGTCGGTTTGCAGTGGCAGCTCACGGTCCCGGCCCCGACAACAGACGCAGGGACCCAGATGGACTGCACGGGCGTGGCTCTGACGCTTGACGATGTCAGTTTCGTAACCAACTAGCCCGAGAGGGCCGATCGTCCGCGCGAAAGCGCCCCAGATACCTACGGCGTGATGCGCCGCTGAACGTACAGCGGTCGCACATCGACCGACCGCATCCCGGCACGACGCGCGGCCTCCAGGCCCAGATCCGTATCTTCGTAGACGGTGCAGATCGCGGGCAACACGCCCAGCCGACGCGCGGCTTCCAGAAAGACGTCGGGCTCCGGTTTGTGGCGGGTGGTGTCCTCGGCGGTGACGATCACCGGAAACCAGTCGAACAGACCAATCTGGCGCAGCGTGCGTTCGACCATTGCGCGGCTGCCTCCCGACGCGATCGCAATCGGGCCCTCCTCGCGGCAACGGCGCGCGATCTCGACCACGGCGGCGATTGGTTCCACCTCGCTGACCCGCAGCAGGACAGTCTGCTCCTTCTCGCGCGCGACCACCACGGGATCGATGTTCAGGCCCTGTTCGCTGGCCAAGATCGCGGCGATCTTCACCGTGGGGACCCCACCCATGGAATAGAAGCGATCCTCGGGAAAACTGATGCCGTAACGGGGCGCGATTTCGGTCCACACGCGGTAGTGGACCGGCATCGTGTCGGCCAAGGTTCCGTCGAGATCAAAGATCGCGGCAGTGCGGGCAGTGGGCGAGGACAACTGGTTGCCGGGTTTGGCGGTCGAATCGTCTGGCACCCCGGGAATGTGGCAAGCCGGCCCGATGGGCGTCAAGCTTGGGCCGCGACGAGCTTGCAGATAGATTACAGCCAGCCAATGCGGGCCTGCCCCATATGCCAGACGCGGTACCCCGATGGGGTGAACGTGTGCGCGCGCGACGGCGAGCCGCTGCTGACGGAACCAGCACCAGCACCAGCACAGGCAGCGGCACCAGCAGCGGCACCAGCAGGGGCACCAGCGCCAGCAGCAGCAGCGGCAGCGGAGCTGGACTTGGCCGTTACACCAGCGGAGCTTGGCGTGGCCCAAACCCAACCTGGTATGCCCACGGATGCCATCCCAGAGGCCGCGCTAGCGACCGCACCGACTTCGGGCGAAGCCTTCGATTCCCTGGTCGGCGCCACGTTGGCCGGCCGCTACCGGATCATCCGGCGCATCGGCGAGGGGGGAATGGGCGCGGTCTACGAGGCCAGGCACACCATCATCGGAAAACGCGTGGCGGTGAAGGTGCTGCTGGAGAAGTTCCTGACCAAGAGCGACTTCGTGGCGCGACTGCTGCAAGAGGCGCGGCTGGCCAGCGCGATTGGGCACGAACACATCGTCGACGTCACGGATTTTGGAACCACCGACGATGGGCGCGCGTTCGTCGCCATGGAATTCCTGGATGGCGAATCCCTGGCGCAGCTGGTGATGCGTGAAGCACCCTTGCCCGTGGAACGCAGCCTGCGCATCACGCGCCAGGTGGCCAGCGCGCTTGGCGCCGCGCACGCCAAGGGCATCGTGCATCGAGACGTGAAACCCGAGAACGTCTACCTGATCCAGCGGGGCGACGCGGATTTCGTCAAGGTCGTCGACTTCGGGATTTCGAAGGCGGTCAAGCAAGGACAAGGTGACGACACGCCTGACTACCGGCTGACGCACACGGGATTGCTGCTGGGAACGCCGCTTTACATGTCGCCCGAACAGGCGCGCGGCGACGAGGATCTGGATCACCGCGTGGACGTTTGGGCCATGGGCGTGATGCTTTACGAATGCCTCACCGGCGAGGTGCCGTTCCGCGCGAACAACTACCTGGGCATCATTTCGCAAGTGCTGACGCATACGGCGCTACCACCGTCGAAACTGCGACCCGAATTGGGGATCCCCGAAGCGGTCGAATCGGTGGTGATGCACGCGATGGAGAAAGACCGCAATCGTCGCTACGCCCATATGTCGGACGTGGAACGCGATCTGGAACGGTTGCTGGCCGGTGATCAGAACGTCGGCGCCGGCGCGGCATCGCTTCCCACCACCGCTCCGCCTCCCAGTCGTTCGTCGCGCGGCCGCGCATGGGTGTGGGCCGCGGCGGTGGCCGCCTTGGTCGGAGGCGTGGCGATGGTGCTGGCGCGTCCCGAAGGCCAGCTTCCGCCCGCGACACCGATCACCCCGGTAACCCCGCTCGCGGCCACGCCCGTTTCGGTGAATGGACTTACAGCACCGTTGGCGCGGGGACCAACCGTCCCGGCCGGCCAGACCGCCGCGACGCCTTCTTCGCCCGCGATTCCAACCGCAGCGCCCGCGCCTGTCGTCGCTGTACCAGCCGTGTCCCGTCCCGGCGGCGGCGCCCTCGCACGACACGCGAATCGATCGGGAGCGCAACCGGTGCCCGCGCGGGCGAAGGTCCACCGCCGGGGTCCCGGCGACCCGTCGTCTCCGCGTACTTCGGACAAGGTTCCGCCCAAACCTGTGGATCCGGCCATTCGTGGGGCGGTTCCCAGTCGGTCGGGCGAAGGCTATCCTGACAACTGATCAGGAGCCGGCATCGGCGGGTTAACCCGTCCCAACCCGTCCTTGGCCGGTCGAGCCCCTTTGAGACATTTCCCCTTCGTCCACATCGCCTGTTTCGCGCATCTGGCGTTAGCGGTATCCACCGTCGCCGTGACACCCCGTCTGGCCCACGCCGACGAGGCGACCGATAAGGCGCGGAAACATTACGAGACCGGGCTGGAACTGTTTTACGCGCGTGAACACGCCCAGGCCCTGGTCGAATTTCAGCGCGCGCACGAGGTCAAGGCCCGACCGGCGACGTTGTTCATGATGGGCCAATGCGAATACCTTCTGGGTGCACTCCGCCAGGCGCGCGATCACTACCAAGCGTATCTGCAAGAAAGTCCCACTGGTGAATTTGTCGAGGTTGCCAAGGATCGCGTGGAGGCCATCAACCGCAGACCCGCGACGCTGGTGATCAATGCCGTGCCCGATCAAGTGGACATCCGCATCACCATGGCTCCACCGGCCGGCGGGCCTGCTCCCAAGATTGGGGTCGCACCAACCGACAACCAGCCGCTTGTGACCGGACAGGCGCCCAACAACTTCACCGTCCCACGTGGGCGTTGGGTCATCGCGGCTTCGAAGACGAACTACGTCTCCCAGCAAGCCATCGTCGAGGTCGAGGTCGCGGACACGAAGCCGCTGTTCTTCAAGCTGGAACCGATTCCCGCGCGTCTGGAAGTCGAAACCACGCCCGCTACTTCAACCCTGTACGTGAATGGCCTGCGTGCCAGCAACCCTTATCGACAGGACGTGCCACCTGGCCGCTTCGAACTACTCGCCGAGGCGACTGACTACGAGGACCGCACGGACGAATTCGTCCTGGGTGCGGGCGAGAAGCGGTTGCTCCTCGGTCAGAACTCGTTTCGCTTGCGCTACATACAAAGGTCCGGCCGACCCGAGTTGCTGGCGGCCTCCGCGGTCTTCGGCGGCCTGGCCGGCGCAGGTGCCGTCGCAGCCTCGCTGGGCGAGGACGCGGACAATCCCGCAGTGTCAACCGTCGGATTGCTGCTGGGCGGTGCCGTGGCCGGAACCGTCGTCGGCGCCCTGGTCGCGAACAACGTGGTTCCCTCGTACATCCCCGACAACCGCGCGCTGTTCGTCCTGGGGGGAATGTGGGTCGGCGCGGCCGAAGGCGCCTTGACCGGCATCATCATTCGGCAGACGCGGGTGTCACCATCGGTGGACCCCGCCGAAGGCAAGGCCGAGCTGGGCCCCTACAAGAAACCGCCCAGTCTCAGCTCGGCGGCGTTCTTCGGCAGCCTTCCCGGCCTGGCGGCCGGTGTCACGGGCGCGGCGCTGATGTCCAGGCACGCCCCCACCTATGGTCGTGTGGCCCTGATTCAAAGTGCAGCTGTTGGTGGTGCCCTGGTCGGGGGATTGACCGCCGCCACGCTGCAATGGAATCCGTTCGGCTGGCAGCACCCCGTGCAGGACAAGGATCCCGCGACTGGCAGACCTATCCTAGACAAGTTCCGTCTGGATTCGGGAATGGACCTTTCTATTCCCGCTCTCATCGGGCTCAACGTCGGCCTGGGCGCTGGGCTCTTGGGCGCGTACCTCCCCGACCAATCGCGCTATGGACCCAGCTGGAGGCGCATCGCCCTCATCGATCTGGCCGCCGCCGCCGGCGCGCTGGCGGGAGGGATCGCGGGCTGTGTCTCGGCGTCCGATTGTGTCGGGGCGATCACCTTGGAGTCGTCCAGCACGCGGGCCCGGGCGGGGGGATTCAGCCTGTTGGGCGGCGGTGTCGGTCTACTCGCCGGCATCCTGCTCACCCGAAACGTCGACCGGGAGGTTCGCACCGTCGTCAGCACGACCCCTCCACCGTCGCTGACTTTGCTTCCGATGCCAAACCGAAACGGCGGCGTGACGCCGTTGCTTGGCGCCGTGGGCTTCTTCTGAACCCGGCGGGACACCACGCGCCATCGGATGTCATCGGATGTCGTCGGATGTCGTCAGATGAAATGGGTGTTCAGACCTCGAAACCCAGCGACGTCAGTTCGGCGGCCAACCGCGCGACCTCGCGTCTGACCGCATCGGGCGCCGGACCGCCGATGACGGTGCGCGCGCCGACCGCCCGCGCGGGATCGAGCGCGCCCAAAACCGCGGGCGTCAGCCTGGAATCGATGGCTTTCAGATCGTCCGCCGTCAGTTCACGCAACGACGCCTTTTGCTCCTCGGCGCGCCGAACCAGACGCCCCACGATCTCGTGCGCCTCGCGAAACGGAGTACCCCCGCGCACCAGTTCCTCCGCCAGATCGGTCGCGCCCAGCGCGGGATCCTGCGCCGCCGCGTGCATGCGTTCGGTGTCGAACTCCAGCGACGCGATCAGGCCCGGCAACACCGCCAAGCTGACCCGCGCGGTTTCGATGGCGTCGTACAACGGCTCTTGGGTCTCCTGAAGATCCTTGTTGTACGCCAGCGTCAGTCCCTTGCTGATCGTCAGCAGGGCGACGACGTCGCCGATGATTCGCCCGGGCTTGCCGCGCAATAGCTCGGCGATGTCCGGGTTGCGCTTTTGAGGCATCAGCGAACTGCCCGAGCAGTAGCCTTCACCCAGCCTTACGAAACCGAATTCGGTCGTCGACCACAGAACCAGCTCCTCGCCCAGGCGCGACAGGTGGACGGCCATCAGCGCACAGGCGAACGCGATCTCGACGGCGAAGTCGCGATCGGACACGGCGTCCAAACTGTTGTGCGTCGGTCCGTCGAATCCCAAGACGCCCGCCGTGGCCGCACGATCGATGGGCAGGCCCGTTGCCGCCAACGCACCCGAGCCCAGCGGTGACTGGGCCGCCCGTCGCGCGGCATCCAGCAACCGCCCGCGATCACGTCCCAACATTTCGGTGTACGCCAGCAAATGGTGACCCAACGTGACGGCCTGCGCGCGCTGCAAATGCGTGTACCCCGGCAACAGCGTATCGGCGTGCCGACGCGCCTGACGGCAGAACGCCACGCGCGCCAAATCTATCGCTACGACCAACTCTGCCGCCGCGGCGCGCGCGTACAACCGAAGATCCGTCGCCACCTGATCGTTGCGACTGCGCGCCGTGTGCAATCGACGCCCCGCCTCGCCGATGACCTCGGTCAGCCGACTCTCGACGTTCATATGAACGTCTTCCAGCGCCGCGTCCAGCGTCCGTTCGCCGCGCGCGAACTCCCCCGCCACCTGATCAAGCCCGGCTACGATCGCATCGGCGTCGGCCACCGAGATCAGGCCAACGGCAGCCAGCATCCGGGCGTGCGCTTGACTTCCACGAACGTCGTCCTCCAGCAGCCTGCGATCGAAGTTGATGCTGGCGTTCAGCGTCGCGGCGGCTGGGTCCATGGCTGTCGCGAAACGCGCGCCGCGACCACCCGCGCCTGGTTTGCTCGACGACATCCGGGCGTTATACCAAAGTGGCGCCGACGCGATCAGCACGGTATCTTTTTGTTAGGGCATCCGCGAGCGACTGGCCCAACTAAAGGAGGACAAGGCATGGCGAAACAAAATCCACTGACCGGTTGGACTTCACTTCGCACCTCAACCCGTTTCGGATCAAAGGAGTCCGGACGAGACTGATGGGGAGGCCCGCAAGGGTCTTTTTGCCCAACGTGCGGGAACCTCGGAATCCGTTTCGCGGTTTTCACACGCGGCCCCTTTTGGACCAGCTGTTCGTAGTTCGTCCGAGCCCACTTCAAGGACGTAACCCGTCGCGCCGATGAGGCTCGCACCGCGCGACAAAAATGGGGCGGTATCATAGTGGTACTAGCCCCCGACCAGTCCACTAGCGGATGACACGCGCCGGTGAGCCTTCGGGTTCCCGGCGCGTTTTTTTGGTGGGGCGATCGGCCCAACGCGGCGGTCAACGGCGGTCAACGGCGGTCAACGGCGGTCAACGGCGGTCAACGGCGGTCAGCGGCGGTCAACGGCGGTCAACGGCGGTCAACGACACATGCGTTGGCCTGCGGACCGGCGCGGGTCGCTACCGACTGCCGATGCCGTTTCCGCCAACGGCCGCGGCGTGTGTGGCTACGACGCGCGCTTGACGCGCAGGCCGCGCAGCTCGGTGAAGAACTTGTCCGTGGTCTCGATGCTGTTTTCCAAAGATTCCACGATGAGGTTCAAAAGCGTGTCGTTCTCGAAGCGCAGGGCCTCGTAGTACCGCTGCCGCTCGATGGAATGAACCACCGCCGGCAGGTATCCGTGTCGAATGAGAATGAAGTTCATCAGCAGACGCGCGACCTTGCCTGAATTCTTGGTCCACGGATAAATCTTCAGCAACCGATAATGGGCCTTCGCTGCGCGGGTGATGGGATGCAGATCCGCGAACTCGTCCGAGTCCAACCAGTCACCCAGCTTACGCATCTTCTGCGAAATTTTATCGGGCGCCGTGATCTCGTGATAGTAGAGCCGATGCAGCGGGTTCTCGCGGCGGTACGGGTAGCCCTTGGCCGCAGCATCCGGCGTCAGCATTGCGTAAAGACTCCGAACTAACTCGTGATCGACCGGCATCGCCTTCTTCCCGATGACCAAGGCCTGTTCGCGAACCCAATCTAGGGCCTGCTTGTGCAGCCGAACCTCCTCGTACATGGGGATCAGAGTGACATCGCTGATGATCCGCTGATCAATCGCGGCCTTTAACTCCGAATACGAGAGCACGACCCCTTCCAGCGCATTGTCGTGGAAGAGCCACGACACATCCAACCGATCTTGATAGTCCTTGGTCAGCGGTGCCGGGAACGAAGCAAGCTTCACGCGCAATGCTTCCATTCGGGAATCGAGTTCGAAAAACTTGGCGTCCATACCCATCTCTCCTGATTCGGTCCGGAGGTGTTGGTGAACGGCTACACCTTCGGTGCCTGTTTCCGAGACCGAGTGTACAGTCTTTTATCTCAATCGTCAAGCGGGGTTACGACTGGAGTCGAGGCAAGTTACCCAGCCTGGGACGGTCAAACAACGCGACGTGTCTACAGGTTTCCCCCACGGGTTATCCACAGCATACCCACAGGTTGTGACGCGCTGAGGTGCTGCGAGGGTATCAGAAATTCCACCGGCTCGGCGACGCGAGACCATCCCCACCTTGGATGACAATACGTTGCAATCATTGGGGAAAAATTTGACTTGATACCAAGGGGGCCAAGAATGGGTTTCTGTCGGCCTTCCCCATGATGATGCCCGGTTCTGAGCAGGTACCGGCCGGACACGAGCCGGTTTTGGTTCCTGAAATGCTGGATCTCCTGTTTCCGCCGGGAGCGGTTCCAGGTGGAACATACTGCGACGCGACAATCGGGCTGGGAGGTCATTCGCGGGCGATCCTGGAGCGGTCGGCCCCAACCGGCCGCCTGATTGGCCTGGATCGGGATCCCGACGCATTGGCGATCGCACGTACCGTGCTGGAACCGTTCGGCGAACGCGTCACCCTGGTTCACTCTCCATTCTCGCGCGTGCGACAAGTCCTGGAAGATCGGGGGGCAGCCGCCATCGATGGCTTTCTGGTCGACCTCGGGGTGTCATCGCCTCAACTTGATCGGGCCGAGCGGGGGTTTTCGTTTCAGCGAAGTGGGCCGCTGGACATGCGCATGGACCAGACGCAGGGCCAGACCGCGGCCGATCTGCTTGACGGCATTGGCCAATCCGAACTGGAACTGCTGCTGCGGGACTACGGCGAGGAACGTTTCGCGGGGCGCATCGCGCGTCACATCATCGAGGCGCGGGAGCGGGGCGAGCTGGATTCGACCGGAACTCTGGCGTCGATCGTGGCCCGGGCCGTACCCGCGCGCGACCGCCACAAGAACCCGGCGACGCGAACCTTTCAAGCGCTGCGCATTGCGGTCAACAACGAGTTGGGCGAACTGGACACGTTTCTGGATCAGGCGGTGGCTTGCCTACGTCCAGGAGGGCGACTGTGCGTGATCTCGTTTCATTCCCTGGAAGACCGCATGGTCAAGCGCCGGTTTCGGGCGTTGGCCGATCCGGCGGCTTCGGGCCCGCGCCTTCGGATCTTGACCAAGCGAATCGTCGTGGCGTCGGACGACGAACAGTCAAGGAATCCCCGATCGAGATCGGCCAAGTTGCGCGCCGCGGAAAGGGTCTCGTGATGTTTCAGTATGTGGATCAGAACCAGGGTGGCGCGCACCTTTCCGGACGAAACACCTCCCCGACCTCGCCCATTTTGCCGGCCGCGCTTTACGGGAACCCTCCGGCGAAACGGGGGGCGGGCGTATGGGCATTCTTGCTGGCAATCGTGACCGCCGGAGCGCTGGCGCACGTCGGGGTGCGCATCAAGGCTTTGCAGGTCGCGTATGACCTGGGCTCGGAACGACGTATCTCGACTCATCTTGAGGAACAGAGGCGTCGCCTACAGATCGAGATCGGAATGCTGAAAGATCCAGGACGCGTGATCTCCATCGCGCGTGAGAAGTTGGACATGGGCCCGCCGGCGGCCGAGGCGATCTGGCGTCTGGGATCGGCGGCGATGCGGCAAGCGCCACCGAAGGCCGCGCCAGCAACGTCCAACCCGGCGAAGACGGCGGCTGAGCAAGGACCCAGAAAGGCCAAGCGATGATCCCGACCGTGGATCGCTGGAGGGCCAAGCGGTGATCTCGACCGTGGGGCGATGGAGGGCCAAGCGGTGATCTCGACCGTGGGGCGATGGACGCGGGTCCGTATCATCGGCTGTGGAATCGTGTTCGCGATGCTGTTCGGCGCGGTGGCCCGACGTGCCTACCGGCTTCAGGTCGGGGACGAATCGGAACGATTGAGGGCGCTGGCGGAGGAGCAATACCTCCGCGAGATCGAACTGCCGCCGCGGCGCGGACGGATCCTGGACCACAACGGGGCCGAGCTGGCGTCCACGGCGGATGTGGATTCGATCTACTGCAACCCGCGTCGACTACCCGATCCGAAGGATGCCGCGCAGAAACTGGCAAAGGTGCTGGGGCTGGATCGCAAGGATCTGGCCCACAAGCTGGGGCAGAAGAAGTTCTTTGCCTGGGTAAAAAGGCGGGTGACGCCCGACGAGGTCGAGGCGGTCAAGGCGCTGGGATTCCCAGGCATGGCCTTCGTGCGCGAGCCGCGGCGGTTCTATCCCAACCGGATGTTGGCGGCGACGGTGATGGGACACGCGGGTACGGATGGGCGGGGCCTCGACGGCGTGGAGCTGGCGTTTGACAAACATCTACGCGGCCAGGTGTCGTCGGTTCAGGGTGTGAGGGATGCCCTTGGCCGCGATCTATTTGTCGACGGCATGGGTGAAACGGGGAACGGCGCGGGCAGCGATGTTGTGCTGACCATCGATCGCTACCTGACGTTCGTGACCGAGCGCGCGATCGCCGAGGCACAGACGCGCCACCGGGCCAAAGGCGTGATTGCGATCGTGATGGATCCGCGCACGGGGGATCTTTTGGCGATGGCCTCGGTGCCGTCCTACAACCCGAACGATCCGGGTGGCGCCGGCGAACGAGGCGCGCGCAACCGCGCGATCACCGACGCCTTTGAGCCTGGCTCCACCATGAAGACGTTCACCATCGCGGCGGCGCTGGACGCGGGTGCGGTCCGGCCCGAGGACAGATTCGACTGCATGATGGGCAAAATGTTGGTCGGCAAATACACGATCCACGACACCCACCCGCACGGAGCGTTGACGGTCGCCGAGATATTCAAGTTTTCCAGCAACATCGGAGTTACGCGGATCGCGCGGCGGCTGGGACGGGAACGTCTGGCAAATGCCCTGGCGCAGTTCGGGTTCGGGCACAAGACGGGGGTCGGGTTGCCCGGCGAGCAAAGCGGCGTCTTGCGATCGATCGACAAATGGGGGGAGATCGGCTTCGCGAATGTGTCGTTTGGGCAGGGGCTGACGGCGACGCCGTTGCAGATAACGGCGGGCCTGGCGGCCGTGGCGGCAGGAGGCGTGTACCACCCGCCGCGAATTGTCGCGCGGATCGTGCAAGCCGATGGCACGTTCGAGGCAGTCAAGGATCGTCCGGCTGTGCGCGTGATCTCGGAGAAGGCGGCGCGACAGATGGCGGAGATCATGGTGGGTGTCACGGAAAAGGGAGGGACCGCGCGCGCGGCTGCCATCGACGGCTACGCGGTGGCCGGAAAGACCGGAACCGCGCAGAAAGTTTCGGGCGGTCGGTACGATTCAAGCAAGTGGCTGTCGTCGTTCATCGGTTTTGCCCCGGCGGATGATCCGAGAGTGGTGATCGCGGTGATGGTCGACGAGCCCCAAGGTGGACACCTGGGAGGCGCGGTCGCCGCCCCGATCTGGAGGGAGATCGCCGAGGAGGCGTTGCGATACCTTCACGTGCCGCCGTCGGCGCCTTTGCTGGCGAAGAGATCGGCCGGGGCCCGTGAGAGCGACGGCAAGGTGGGCTCCAAGACGGACGCCAAAGGCGAAACCAAGAACGACAGTCCCGGTTCGAACCTGGCCGCCCGCGCGGGCGCCGGCGATGCGGGCGACGAGATCGACGAACGTCAGGGATCGGACGTCGCGGATGTCGGGGACGTGGGGGTGGCCTTGGTCGAGGGTGGCGTCGCACCCGCCGGTGATGCCAATGGATCGTGGGATGAAACCCGCGGCTGGCGGACCGTGGTCTCGGAAGGAGACGACCGGGCGTCCCGCGGAGACGACCAACCGTCAGGCACCGACGGCGCCGAAAATAATGCCGCGAGCGTGACGCCCCGGCGAGTCACGGTCCCCGACTTCACCGGACTGACGGTCGCGGCGGTGCTGCGCGCGGCGCACCGAAACGGCGTCGAGTTGGCCTTGAACGAAGGTGGCGCGATCACCGGCGTGGCACTGCGCCAGGAACCCGCCCCCGGACCCGCCGAGCGTGGCGTCGTTTGCCACGTCGTGTTCGGCCGGCGGGAATAGCCCAGCTTACGTACCGCCGACGGTGAAGATCGTACCGCCACCCGTAGCTTATGGCTTGGTGGTTCGAGCGACCAATTGCGCCAGCGGTACGACTTCAACTCTGTCGCCAAGGGCATAGCGCTGTTCGCCGGGATATACGACCAGTAAACGGTCGAGCTTCAAATCCGTGAGGGCGATCCGCATCGACGGGGTGATTTTGGGAGCGTCCATCCGCTTGCACTCGACCCCGATCCGTTTGCCGTCCTTGAAAAGAACGAGATCAATTTCGGCGTCGTTGTAGGTCGCCCAATAGTAGGCGTCGTCTGGGCGAAGTGCCTTCAACACTTCCTCGATGGCGTAGCCTTCCCACGAGGCGCCGACCTTAGGGTGATATTCGAGATCGCGCGCGCTTGTCACACCCAGGAGCGCATGGAGAAGTCCGCTGTCGCGTACGTAAATCTTCGGAGCCTTCACCTGGCGTTTTCCCAAGTTTTCAAACCAGGGGGGCAACTGTCGCACCATGAACACGCCGGTCATCAGGTCCAGGTAGCGGCGAACGGTGGACTCGTTGACGGCCAGAGCCCGGGCCAGTTCGGCGCCGTTCCATGTCTGGCCATGATAGTGGGCTACCATGTTCCAGAAGCGCCGCAGGGTAAGCGCGGGAATCTGAACACCCATCTGCCGCAGATCGCGCTCCAGAAAGGTCTGCAGGAAATGGCGTCGCCACGCGAGCGAATCCAGCTCCGAACGCGCGGTGAAGGACAGAGGGAAGCCTCCTCGCAGCCAGTGCCGCGCTTGCGCTGGTTCACCAACGTCGGCGAGCCTGAGACCTTCGAGGGCAAGGGTCTCAAGGCGCCCTGCCAGAGTTTCGGATGATTGTTGGAGGAGGTCGGGTGAGGCGCTGCCCAAGATCAGGAATCGGGCCGGCAGCGGACGTCGGTCGGCCAAAACGCGCAGCAACGGAAACAGATCCGGTCGTCGCTGAACCTCGTCAATGACGACCAAGCCCTTCAGGGGACGCAACGTGGTGGCGGGCTCTTCCAGTCGGGCCAGACTCTGGGGATCCTCCAGGTCGAAGTAGTTCAGAGACTGCGGTCGCACCAACAACCGGGCCAAGGTGGTCTTGCCACACTGTCGTGGCCCCAACAGCGCCACCACGCGGCTGCGCCGCAGTGCCGCTTTCACAAGGTGGACATCCGTGGCTCGATCAATCAGCGCCGGCATGCTCCAGGTTGTTACCATGAATATCCTGCTATAACTACGGGATATTCATGGTATCGATCCGACTCTAGAGTCGAATTCTGGCCTCTCGATCCGGACCGCCCAACTTCTTCGGACGATCTTGCCGAACGGTACCTAGAGCATGCACGCGCCGCTGACCGTGCCCTGCGCGCTATCGAAAGGGGGTTCCTTGGGTCGAAGGGCCACGCCGACCTGCCGGAACTGACCGCCTGGCGGAAACCGCGATCGATGATGTCGCGCAGGCGACGGAGATCGCGTGTTAGATTGCGTCACGCATGGATCGTCGTGACGCGACGGAAATCGGAGCTTCCCTCGGATGGCGACCATGAAACTGGGCGACCTGCTGGTGGGACTTGCCGAAGCTCGGGTGGAGGGGAATGCAGCCATCGAGATCCGCGAAGTGCGGGACGACTCACGTCTGGTCCAGCCGGGGGATCTCTTCGTCGCGGTTCCAGGGTCCGCCGCGGATGGGGGACGATTCCTGGCGGACGCGAACACCAACGGCGCGGTTGCGGTTCTGGTGGAGCCGTCTTCGGAGGGTACCCTTCGATCACAACTGTCCGGCTTTCACGGCTCCGTCGTCACAGTGCCCAACGCGCGTCACGCATTGGCGGTGATCGCTGCGAATCGCTTTGCCCTGCCGCGTCCGTTGACGTTGACGGCGGTGACCGGAACGAACGGGAAGACAACCACGACGTATTTGATCGAGGCCATGCTGAACGCGGCCGGAATCCGTTCGGGCGTGGTGGGAACCATCACGTATCGCGTTGACGCCTCCCCCGATGTGCCGCGGGCGTCGGCGTTGTCGCACCAGGCGCCTTTGACCACCCCGGGCGCGTTGGCGCTGCATGCTCTGTTCGCCGAGATGCAAGCGGCGGGCGCGACCGACGTGGTGCTGGAGGCATCCTCACATGCGCTTCATCAGGGTCGATTGGACGCCTGCCGGTTTCGTGTCGCCGGCATGACCAACCTGACGCAAGACCACCTGGACTATCACGGAACGATGGAGCGCTACCTGGCAGCCAAGGCAATCCTGTTCGGGACCCTGCTGGATCCCGCGACGGGTGTGGCCGTCTTGCCTGTAGACCTTCCGGAGGGCCGCGCGATGCGGGCGCACGTTCGGGGACGCCAGATCTTGGGCGTGGCGGCGACGGCGGGTACGCCGGGGGCGGATGTCGTCGTCGAATCGGCCACGATGTCGGCCGGGGGCCTGTCAGCACGTCTGGCGACCCCGAGCGGACCGATGCAAATCAAGTCGCGATTGGTCGGTGACTACAACCTTGCGAACATCGTGCTTGCGGTCGGTATGGGGATCGCGCGAGGGATCGATGCCGACGCGATCGTAGCGGGGATCGACCGGCTGGCGGGTGTTCCGGGACGACTGGAACGGGTGGCCAACGATCGCGGGGTATTGTGCGTCGTCGATTACGCGCACACGCCCGACGCGGTCGAGCGCGCGATCGCGGCGGTCCGCCCGCTGGTGGGCGACGGTGGTCGGTTGTTGACGGTATTCGGGTGCGGGGGCGATCGCGATCAAACCAAGCGACCACTGATGGGCGAAGCCGCTGCCCGAGGGTCCGATCTTGCGGTTGTCACTTCGGACAATCCGCGCGGCGAGGATCCCGACGCGATCATCGCGATGATCGTGAAGGGTGTACGACGGCAGGCGATTCGAGAGGTCGATGAACGTGAGCTGGCGGCCCCCGACACGCGACGGGCGTTTCATGTCGTCGCGGATCGGCGCGCGGCGATCCGGCGCGCGGTGGGCGCCGCGCGTACGGGTGACGTCCTGCTGATCGCCGGCAAGGGGCACGAGGACTATCAAATTCTGGGCGCGAATCGGGTCCACTTCGACGATCGCGAGGAAGCCGCGGCGGCTTTTGCCGAAGCGATGCAACCGGAGCGCGCGAGATGACAGGGCAGGCCAAAGGCCGCAACAAAGCCGCCCACAAGACCGCCACCAAAGGCCAACCCAAACGCGTCACGAAGACGCGTACCCAGGCAGCCACCAAGGTCGGAACCAAAACCACGACAAAGGCCGGGCCCAAGCCCGTCACGAAGATTCGTTCGAATCGAATGACCGACCGCGCGACGGTGTCGCGCACCTTGGCGTTCGCTGTTCAAGCGATGCGCGGCAAGTGGCTGGGACCGGCGGAACCGGGCGTGACGTTCGCGGGCGCGGCGGCGGACAGCAGACGGGTCGGCGCGGGTGATCTGTTCTTCGCGTTACCGGGCGAACGCGTCGACGGCTTCGACTTCTGTGCCGCTGCGGCGGCAGCAGGTGCGGTCGCGCTGGTGATCGACGCCAAGCGCGGAGCTCCAGCGGGATTGAATGCGATTTTGGGCGGCGACGGAAAACCCGTACCCGTGATCGGTGTATCCGATCCCTTGGCCGCGCTGGCGGATCTGGCACGCGCGGTGCGTGCACGTTTCGCGGGGCGCGTCGTTGGGATCACGGGGTCGAACGGGAAGACCACGACCAAGGAGCTGACCGCGGCTGCCCTTGGTGCGTCGGGATCGGTGCTGCGCACCGACGGCAACTACAACACGGAGATCGGACTGCCGTTGACCATCCTGCGATCGTCGGGGACCGAGGCGTTCTGGGTCCTGGAGATGGCGATGCGGGGACGCGGGCAGATTGCGCTGCTGGCCGACATCGCGCGTCCCCACGTCGGCGTTATCACGAACGTCGCCGGCGCCCACGTCGAGTTGCTGGGATCGATCGAAGAGGTGGCGCGCGCCAAAGGTGAACTGTTCGCGGGGCTCGCACCCGACGGCGTCGCCGTTCTTCCCGGTGGCGATCCGTTGATCGAGGCCGAGGCCGCGCACCTGCCCGAAAAGCGAAAGGTGCGATTCGACGGCGGTGGCCCCGGAGCGAAGGACGTCGTGATCCTGGAAACCTTGCCGGCGGGCGTGGCGGGGCAGGTCGTGCGCTTCGCCGTACGCGGACAACCCGTCGTCGCGCGTTTGCCGCTTGGCGGCCTGCACAACGCGCGTAACGGCGCTGCCGCCCTGGCCGTGGCCGCCGCGCTGAACCTGCCTGCTCCCGAAACGGCCGCGGCCCTGGCCCATACGGTGCTGCCACCCCATCGGTCGGCGCCGGCGGCGGTGGGGGGCCGGATCGTGCTCGACGATTGCTACAACGCCAACCCGTCCTCCATGCGCGCTGCTTTGACCGCCGTCGTGGCGTCCGCGTCCTTGACGGGGGCACCAGGTCGCGCGTTCGCGATTCTGGGTGACATGCTGGAATTGGGACCCGAGGCGCCTGAACTGCACCACGCCATCGGTCGCGAGGCGGGCACCCGCCTGGCCGGGTTGGTGGCGGTTGGACCCCTGTCCGCCGCGATCGCGCGCGGCGCACGTGAAGCGGGCCTTTCCCCCGCGCGCGCGATCACGACAGACGATCCCATCGCCGCGGCGGCCACCGTCGCCTCTTGGAGCCGGCCGGGCGACTGGATCCTGGTCAAGGCGTCGCGCGGCATGCACCTTGAGCGCGCGGTCGCCGCGCTTCTGGAAGACGCGTCGCTGAACAAGACCGGTTGATCTTTCAGGTTGAAGCGCCAACGGCTGGGATCCAGCCCGATTCATGCAGATTCCTACTGATCCAGGCCGGAAGAACTTCGCAACCGGCCCCTGATGGCATAACGTCGCGCGAACCGCGCGGGCGGATGCGGGGCCAGCCGCGGTCCGCGAAAAGCCGACAACCAACCGGAGGCGCCCGAGATTGCTTTTCCATCTCTTCAACCACTTCCGCGACACCATCCCGGGCGCGAACATGTTCCGGTACGTCTCGACCCGCCTGGGTCTGGCGACGCTGACCGCCCTGCTGATCACGTTCTTCGTCGCGCCTTGGTTCATCCGGCGCGCCCGCGCGCACCAATTGGGCGAGGTGATTCGCGAGGATGGCCCCGCCAGCCACGCGGCCAAGAGCGGCACGCCGACGATGGGCGGGGCGCTGATCATCCTGGCCCTGTCGGCGGCGACGTTGTTGTGGTGTGACCTGCGAAGCACCCTGGTCTGGCTGACCTTGCTGGTGACGGTGGGGTTCGGCGCGATTGGTTTTCTGGACGACTACCTGAAGCTCACGCGTAGGAACAAGAAGGGTCTGCCGGGGCGGCTGAAGCTGCTGGGACAGTTCGTGATCGGCGGCGTCGCCGTGGCGTGGTTGTTCACCAGCGACGCGTTGCCGATGGAGGTCCGTCTGCGGCTAGCCCCGCCGCTACTGAATTTCGACCGCTTTCCGCTGGCCCTGCCTTTGGGCGCGTACATCGCTTTTGGCATTTTCGTGCTTTTGGCCGAATCAAACGCCGTGAATCTGACCGACGGGCTGGACGGCCTGGCGATCGGCCCCGTGATCATCTGTTCGTTCACTCTGATGCTGCTGGCGTACGCGGCGGGAACGACGCTGCGCAATTTCAACATCGCCGAATACCTGGGCATGGCGCCAGTCCCGGGGGCCGGGGAGTTGGCGATCTTCTGCGGCGCCATGGGCGGCGCGGGCATCGGGTTCCTGTGGTTCAACACCCATCCCGCGCAGGTGTTCATGGGCGACGTGGGCGCGCTGGCGCTGGGTGGGGCGCTGGGATTCGTGGCGCTGGCCACCAAGACCGAGCTGTCGTTGCCCATCATCGGCGGGGTGTTCGTCTTGGAGGCCGTCAGCGACATCATCCAGGTCGGGTACTACAAACGGACCAAGAAGCGGATCTTCCTGATGGCGCCCATCCACCACCATTTCGAGAAGCTGGGCTGGCCGGAATCCCGAATTGTGGTGCGTTTTTGGATCGTATCGTTCGCTTGCGCCATCCTTGGGCTGATCCTGACGTTGAAAGTCAGGTGACGTGTGCCCGCGTCGGCGGGTATCGGTGATGCCGTTCGATTCTGGGCGGACCATCGCGACGGCAGCGTCGGTCGAAGCAAGGATTCCAGGCAGCCATGGCAGCGGCAACAGCAGCGGCAAAAGCAGCGGCAACTGAACTGAAAGACAAACACGTCCTGGTCGTCGGTCTCGGCCGATCGGGCCTGGCGGCGGCGCGCGTGTGCGCCAGTCGCGGCGCGCGCGTGACCGTCACCGATAGCCGGGATGCGACCGCGCTTCAGACCAACGTCGCCAGGTTGCCCGCCGGCGTGACCCAGGAATGGGGTGGGCATCGCGAAGCCACGTTCGTCGCGGCGGATCTGATCGTGCTGTCCCCCGGCGTGCCCGACATGCCCCAACTGGACGCCGCCCGGCGCGCCGGCGTGCGCATCACCGGCGAGCTGGAACTGGCCTCGTGGTTCATCACCGGAACGCTGGTCGCGATCACCGGAACCAACGGCAAGTCAACCACCACGACGCTGTGTGGCGGGGTCGTGAAGGCCAGCGGGTACCCCACGTTCATGGGCGGAAACCTGGGCGAGCCCCTGTGTGAAGCCGTCGACACGCGCGCGGCGGCGCCCGGCGGCATTCTGGTCGTCGAGACCTCCAGTTTTCAACTGGAGACCATCGACCGGTTTCACCCACGCATCGCCGTCCTGTTGAACGTCACGCCCGATCATCTGGATCGGTACCGCGACTTCGACGCCTACGCGGCCGCCAAGGCCAAGATTTTCGCGCGCCAGACTGCTTCCGATTTCGCGATCGTGAACGCGGATGACGCCATCGCCCGGCGCTGCGCCGAGGGAACAGCGGCGCGGCAGATCATGTTTTCGACCGCGCGCAAACTGACGCAAGGGGGCTGGCTGGAAAACGACGCCCTGTGTGTGCGGCTTGCCGGTGGGGACGTTGAGCGGTACCCGACGAACAATCCGTCGCTGGTTGGCCGGCACAACCACGAAAACGCACTGGCCGCGTTGCTGGCCGGGCGGCTGGCCGGCGCGACGCCGTCGGAAGCGCGCCGTTCCTTGCTGGAATTTCGCGCGCTGGCCCACCGGATGGAACTGGTCGCCGAAGCGCGCGGCGTCGAGTACTACGACGATTCCAAGGGAACCAATGTCGGCGCGGTGGCCGCGACACTGTCGGGATTTCCGCGACCGGTCGTCCTCATCGCTGGGGGTCGCGACAAAGGTGGGGACTACACGCCGCTGTCCGACGCGTTCGGACGGGTCGGCCGGGCCGCCGTCTTGATAGGAGAGGCCGCCGAGCGCATCGCCGCGTCCCTGCGCAAGGTGGTGCCCGAGGACAAGATCTTGCGCGCCCGCACCCTGCAGGAAGCGGTCGACAAGGCGTCTGAGATCGCCGTGCGCGGCGACGCCGTGGTGTTGTCGCCGGCCTGTTCCAGCTTCGATATGTTTCGCGACTACAACCATCGCGCCGAGGTTTTCCGCGCCGCGGTGCGGGCTCTGGTCGGCGACGAGGCGATGCAGTGATTCAAGGACGAACCTCGGGCGTTTCCTGGCCACGCGCGGTGATTGACGATGTCTGGTCTGCCCTGCGCGGCCGGTCGGCGCGGGCCGTGAATCCAGCGGACGCGGCTGGATTGATTCGGCCGAACCAGGTGGGCGTCGACCGGGTGTTGGTGGGGGCGGTCTTGATCTTGGCCGCCTTCGGCAGTGTCATGATCTTTTCTGCGGGCGCCGTGTTTGCCGCCAAGAAGTACGGCGACACATTCTATTTTTTGAAACGCGAACTGGTGTACGCGCTGTTGGGGCTTTGCGCCTTCACCGTCGCGCTGCGGATCGACTACAGCGTCTTTCGCCGGTTTGCTTACCCCATGTTGTTTCTCAGTATCCTGTCGCTGGTCGCTGTGTTGAAGATCGGCTCGCGCGCGGGTGGCGCCATCCGCTGGTTTCGCCTGGGCCCCCTGTCGTTTCAGCCGGGCGAGTTGGCCAAGTTTGTTCTGTGTGTGTATCTGGCGACGCTGCTGGCGCGCAAGGCGGAACAGGTCCGTGATTTTTCAGTCGGGTTCCTGCCGCCGCTGGTCGTCACCGGCGTCATGATGGGCCTGCTGCTGAAGCAGCCCGACCTTGGCACCGCGGTCATCTTCGGGTTGGTCGCGCTGGGGCTGTTGTTCATCGCCGGGACGCGCACCAGCTATTTGATTCTGGCGGTGCTGGTCGCCGCGCCAATTGGATGGAACTTCATCGTGTCGACGCCATTTCGCATGCGTCGGATGCTGGCGTTTCTGGATCCGTGGGCTTTTCGGCGCGACGTCGGGTACCAGATCACCGAATCGCTGATCAGCGTCGGCTCAGGCGGGGTCACCGGCCTTGGCCTGGGTGACGGACGCCAGAAGTTGTTCTTCCTGCCGGAGGCCCACACGGATTTCATCCTGTCCATCGTGGGCGAGGAGCTGGGCCTGATCGGCATCACGTTCGTGATCGCCGCCTTCGCCGTGTTGGTGTGGCGCGGACTGCGGGCGGCGCTGCGCGCGCGCGATCCGTTCGGCTGTTATCTGGCGTTCGGCATCAGCGCCATGTTCGGCCTGCAGGCGCTGATCAACATCGGCGTGGTCCTGGGATCGCTGCCGACCAAGGGACTGCCCTTGCCCTTCATCAGCTATGGCGGAACGTCGCTGGTCGTCAGCCTGTTCATGGCGGGCGTGCTGGCGAACATCTCGGCGCGCAACCCCGAACCGCGCGATCTGGCGTGGTGGGGCGGACGGCGCGGGGGCACCCGCCGCGCGAACAAACGCGCCGACCAGGGACCCATCTTGGTGGTCGAGGTGGGGCCGCCACCCAGACGCCCCAAACCGGAAGCGCCGGGTGCCGGCGCGCCGCCGTCCCCGGTGGGCGATGTTTGATATGAGGGTCTTGATCGCGGGCGGTGGAACCGGGGGCCACCTGTATCCCGGCATCGCGATAGCCGAGGAGATCACGCGGCGTCCGGGGGGCACCGTCCTGTTCGTGGGCACGGCCAGGGGCCTGGAAACCAAACTGGTTCCGGCGGCGGGCTTCGCGCTGGAATTGTTGAAGGTCAGCGGACTGAATCGGGTCGGCCTGGTCAAACAACTGAAGGGATTGCTGCGGTTGCCAAGCGCGTTCTTGGCGTCACGTGGAGTCCTGAAACGGTTTCGCCCCGATCTGGTGATTGGGGTGGGCGGCTACGCATCGGGGCCACTGGTGCTGACCGCGGCTCTCTTGGGTTATCCCACCGCGATTCAAGAGCAGAACAGCTACCCGGGTTTCACCAACCGAGTGTTGGGACGGTTCGTGCGTCGGGTCTTCGTGGCATTCGACGACGCACGCGGGTTTTTCGCGCGGCGAAAGACGATCCTGGCGGGGAACCCGGTGCGCCGACGATTTCTCGAGGCGACGGCCACATCCGCGGTTCAGGCGGCCACTACGCAACCGACGCTTCCCATGACGGTTTTGGTGGTCGGTGGCAGTCAGGGCGCGCGCGCGGTCAACGATCTGGTGATCGGCGCGGCGGCCTTGTTGCGCGACCGGGATCTCCTGCCCAAGACGTTGAAGATTGTGCACCAAACCGGAGCCACCGACGAAGCCCGGGTTCGCCTGCGTTATGCCGAGCTGACCTTGACGGATCTGGTGCAAGTGCGACCGTTCATCGATGACATGCCCACGGCGTTGTCGAACGCGGCGCTGGTCGTCGGCCGCGCGGGCGCGTTGACGATGGCCGAGCTGGCCATGGTCGGTTGCCCCGCGATTTTGATCCCGTTGCCGACGGCCGCTGACGATCACCAGACCCGCAACGCAGCGGAATTCGCGCGCGCGGGCGCCGCCATCGTCGCCGACCAAAGGTCCATGACCGGTGAATCCCTGGCCCGCCAGATCAGCGATCTGTGCGCCGACCCGACTCGTCGCGCGCAGATGTCTCGCGCGATCCGCGAACTTGGCCGCCCGGATGCCGCGCGCGAAATCGTCGACGAACTTGAACGTGTCGCCAAACCGCGACGGGCGGGGACCTGATGTTCGGAAGACGCAACGTTGCAATTCATTTCGTCGGCATCGGCGGCAGCGGCATGTCGGGGATCGCCGAGGTGCTGGCCAACCTTGGTTACGCCGTGTCCGGTTCGGACGTGCGCGCGTCGGACGTCACCCGACGGCTGTCGACGCTGGGGATCGCGATTCAAATCGGCCATCACGCGGACCACGTCGCCCGCGCCGACGTGGTCGTGACGTCCAGCGCCGTCTCCGCTAGCAATCCCGAGGTCCAGGCCGCCAAGGCGCGCGACATCCCGGTGATCCCACGCGCCGAAATGCTGGGCGAGCTGATGCGCGTGAAGGAAGGCATCGCCGTCGCGGGTTCGCACGGCAAGACCACCACGACGACGATGATCGCGTCGGTGTTGGCCCGCGCGGGGCTGGATCCGACCGCCGTGATCGGAGGCAAGGCCCGCGCCTTCGGCTCGCACGCGCGCCTGGGTCAAAGCGAATTGCTGGTGGCCGAGGCGGATGAATCCGACGGCAGTTTTCGGCATTTGTTTCCCACGATCGCGGTCATCACCAACGTCGACCGCGAGCACCTGGATCACTATGGCACCGAGGCGGCGCTGCGCGCGGCGTTCGTCGATTTCGCCAACAAGGTCCCCTTTTATGGATTGGTGGTTCTGGGTGTCGACGATCCCGCGTCGGCCGGCCTGGTGCCGGACCTGCAAAAACGCCACGTCACCTATGGACTTTCCGCGGGGGACTACCGTGCCGACATCGTTTCGGCGGGCCCCGACGGAACCCGGTTTCGCGTTTCGGTCGGCGGGCGGGCGCGCGGCGAGGCGCACATCCGGATGCCGGGCATTCACTACGCCAAAAACGCGCTGGCGGCTCTATGTGTTTCGGATTTCCTGGGCGTGTCGTTCGCCGACTACTGCGGCGCGCTTGAAACCTTCGAGGGCGTCGACCGGCGTTTCACCCTGCGCGGCGAGTCGAGGGGCGTGCTGGTGGTCGACGACTACGGCCATCATCCCACCGAAATCGCCGCCACCGTCGCCGCGGCACGCCTGTACGGCCGGCGTCTGATCGTGGCGTTTCAACCGCACCGCTACACCCGCACGCGCGATCTGTTCGCGGATTTCGCGCCCGCGCTCGCCGGTGCGGACGTCGTCGTCCTGACCGACATCTACCCGGCGGGCGAAACACCCATCGAGGGCATCACGTCCGAGACGTTGCTGCGGACCTTTGATGCTGGCGGGCGGACACGTCTGGTGCGCCGCGCGGATCTGGCGCATGCGCTGGCCGAAATCTCTGCCCCCGGGGACCTGGTCTTGGTGCTCGGCGCCGGCGACATCACCCAGGCGGCGGCCGATTTGCTTGCCCGCCTGGGCCCCGGCCCCAGCTCGATGACCAACGAAGGCGGAGGCGCGCCGTGAGCAGCCCCATCTCCCCTGATCGCGGAGGCGCGCCGTGAGCACCGGACCCGGCAAACATCCGGCGCCCCACCGCGGCCAGGCTCGCTACACCGTCCGCGACCGCGCCCCCGGACGAGGAAGCCCTGGGCCAACCGCCGTAACTGGCCCCGCCCCTGGAAATCGCAGGGCCGAGCGCACAGGCAAACCCGTCGCCAATCCCCCCGCGGGCCGTCCCTTCAAGCGCTCCACCGAGACCGTCACCGATCCCCCCACGAAAACGGTTGCCAAACCCACCGTCCGCCTTCCGGTTGCGCGCGTCACCGAGCACATCACCAATCGGCCTCCCCCGCGCGGCGCGCTCCCCACCCCCCATACCGCCACACCCGAAACCGACCGCGCCCGCCGGGGCTTCCTGGGCTGGCGACGGCCGAACCGCCGCATCACCGTCGAGCAGCGATCACCGTTTGTCTGGATCGGCGAAAACCTGGCGGCGTTGGGCCGACGGCTGCTGTTCGTGGGCAAGGTCCTGGCGGCGCTGGCCGTCCTGGTGGGGGCGGTGGCTCTCGGCCGGCTGGCGGTCATTCACGTCGTCGCGTCCCCCCGATTCGCCCTGCGCGAGGTGCGCGTCGGAGCTACGACCAACGTCAGCCGCGACGACATCATCGAGCGCGCCGGCGTCAGCCTGGGCAGCCGCCTGCTGGCTCTCGACACCGACCAAATCGCGGCCCGCCTGGCCCGCCATCCCTGGATTGCCGCCGCGCGGGTCCGCCGCGACCTGCCCTCGACGCTGGTCATCGACGTGACCGAACGGCACGCCGCCGCGGTGGCCGTCGTCGGCGGGCTGTACCTGATCGACGATCGGGGACACCCGTTCAAACACGCCACCTTGAAAGAGGCCGACGGCCAGGTCGTGTTGACCGGTATCTCACGCGCGGAATACACCGCCCTGCCCGCCGCCACCGAGGCCGCCTTCCGCGAGGCACTGGCGCTGTTCGTCGCGTACCAACACCCCGACAGCCTGGCCACGGCCCGACACGGCGGCTCGGGCGGTGCCCGCCCGGCCTTGTCGGAAATTCACATCGATCCCCGAACCGGGTTTTCGTTGTTCCTTTACGACGGTGGCGGCGAGATCCGCCTTGGTCGCGGGGCGATCGCCGACAAGCTGGCGCGCCTGGACGAGATCCTCGCCGCGTTTGGCCCACGCGGGATCGCGGATCTGCGCGTCGTCCACCTGGACGGCCCCGCCAGCGACCGCGTACCGATTCGCCTGGCGCCGCCGTCCGGCGCCCCCACCCCACCACCGGCACCACCCCCGTCGAAACCGGCGCGCTGAACGCCCCGTCCCCCCTGGCGGAAGTCGCCATCGGGTAAAAAAATCGACGGGGTGGGAAATCACAGGTATTTCTTGCAGGACGGACAGCAAGACGGGCGACAACACAGGTAAATCCCTCAGCCAGTCACCCAACGCGCCAGCCGTCCGCAACCGGCGCCGGCCACAACCCATCCGCCCAAATTCATGCCGCGAAAATCCTCTGACATCATCGTCGGCCTAGACATCGGCACCACCAAGATCGCCGCCGTCGTCGGTGAATTGGGGCCCGATGGGATCGACATCATCGGGATCGGCACGCACCCGTCGCGCGGCCTGAAGAAGGGCGTGATCGTCAACATTGATTCGACGGTCGCGTCGATCCGGCAGGCCATCGCGGAAGCCGAAAGCATGTCGGGCTGCGAGATCTCGCAGGTCTACGTCGGCATTGCCGGCGGCCACATCAAGGGCGTCAATTCGACCGGCACGGTCGCCGTCAAGGACAAGGAAGTCCGGCCGAACGACATCGCGAAGGTTCTGGAACTGGCACGCGCCATCGCGCTGCCAGTCGACCGCCACATCGTTCACGTCCTTCCGCAGGAATACAAGATCGACGGCCAGGACGGTGTCCGCGAACCGATGGGCATGTGCGGCGTCCGCCTGGAGGCGCGCGTCCACATCGTCACCGCCGCCGCCGCCGCCGCGCAGAACATCATCAAGTGCTGCACGCGCTGTGATCTGGAGGTCTTGGAGATCGTCCTTGAGCCCCTGGCGTCGGGCGAGGCGGTTCTGGAGGAAGACGAGAAGGGCCTGGGCGTCGCGCTGGTCGACATCGGCGGCGGCACCACCGACATAGCGATCTTCACCGAGGGGGCAGTCGCCCACACCAGCGTGATCCCGATCGGTGGACACCAACTGACCAGCGACATCGCGTTCGGTCTGCGTACGCCGCCGCACGAGGCCGAAAAAATCAAGATCCGAGCGGGCTGCGCGACGGCGTCGATGGTTCCCGAGGACGACACCCTGGAGGTCGCATCGGTGGGCGGCCGCTCGCCGCGGATCCTGTCGCGCCACGCGTTGTGCCGCGACATCATCCAGCCCCGCATCGAAGAAATTTTCTCGTTCGTGAAAGCCGAGATTGCGCGCCTGGGCTGTGAAGACATGCTGGCGTCCGGCGTGGTCGTCACCGGCGGCGCGACGCAGATGCCCGGAATCACCGAACTGGGCGAGGAGATCCTGGGCTTGCCGGTCAGGCGCGGCATGCCCAAAGGCGTGGGCGGCCTGGCCGAGGCCGTACGCTCGCCGACGTTCTCGACGGCGGTCGGCCTGGTGCACTACGGCTTCGGACGCGCAGCAGTTGGCGAAGTCGGCGACCAGGCGAAACGCGGCGGGTTCTTGTCGCGGATCCGCCGTTCGCTCGGCAACGTGTTCTGACCGGCTTGCACCTGGCTGCCCCGCGGTCAGAAGGGTCCAACGCTGCGACGCGGGGGGCGCGAATTTCGCCTGCGAGGCGTCCGGCGAGAGCGCGCGCATCGAGCCTAATGACCCCGCGTCGCCCCGGGTGGGTATCGGTGCTAAACTGGCTTACAAGAGGCACCTTTGGTCAGTGTGACTGCGCGCAAGATCCGCGACCATGGTCGCGAACACGGCTCTCTGGGAGTCGGGCGCGTGTATGCCGGGTACCTGATCAGCTACCCCAGCGTCGGGCGCGGCATGGTGATTTTCCGCGATCCCAACGGACACCGCATGGTGACCACGCCGGTCCGGCGTGTGCTGGGCGCCTTCGACGGGGACAAGTTGTACGTCGAGACCGAGAATTCGGTTTACCAGCTGACCTTCCGGGGCGAAATGCAGATGGCCCCGCAGCGCGCGGTCGCGTCGCAAGCCACGTGATCACGCGGGCGCTGGTTCTGGCGGCCGGCCGCGGTGTGCGGATTGGCGAACACGATGGTCCGAACTGCCTGGGCCGCGTCGGTGGCGCGCGGTTGATCGAACGGACCCTGCGCGTCTTGGCAGGTGCGGGTGTGAAGACGGTGGCCATCACGATCGGATGGCAGGGCGATCCGTTGCGGCGGTTCGTGACCGAAGAAAGCGATCTGCCGGCGCGCCTGGGCATTGACCTGACATTCTTCGACAACCCCGGTTGGGAAAAACCGAACGGTCTTTCGGTGCTGGTGGCGCGGCCTTTCGTCACCGAGCGAACCCTGCTGGTCATGGCCGATCAGATCGCCGCCCCCGCGCTGGTCGCCGCGCTGTCGCGCGTACCGGCCCTGGGTGACCGGACGATTCTGTGCGTCGATCGCGATCTGGCGCGCGTCTTCGACATCGACGACGCCACCAAGGTCAACCTGCGCGGAACCGATGTCGTCGCGATCGGAAAACACCTTGGCACCCCCGACGCTGTCAGTGCGGGACTGTTCGTCATATCGCCGACGCTGCTGGATGTGCTTGACGGGTTGTCCGAACCGTCGCTGACCCAGGGTGTTCAGGCGGCTGCCGACGCGGGCCTGGTCGAGGCACGGGATGTCGGCACGCAGCTGTGGCAAGACGTCGATTCGCCCGAGATGAAGCAACACGCCGAATGGTTGTTGCGGGTCTATGGCGACGATCTGAGCCGGCCGTCGATGCACGCGTCACCCCCGTCGCCGGCCGAGGACACGTTGGCGCTGGTGGAACGCCTGTTGGCCGAAAAGGACGACCCCGGATACGTGTTGCTGAATCCCGGTCCGGTGATGACGTCGGCACGGGTGAAGGCCGCGCTGGTGCACCACGACGTCTGCCACCGCGACGACGATTATTCGGGTGTCGTGCGCCGGCTGCAGGACAAGCTGCGTCCGCTGTTCGGCGCATCGCCCGACCACGAAGTCTTGTTGTTGACGGGATCCGGAACAGCGGCGATGGAAATGGCGATTACATCGTTGATGCCGGCCGCGAAGAAGCTGCTGGTGATCAGCAACGGCGCGTTCGGCGATCGGCTTGCCGAGATCGCGGATCTGCACCAGATCCAGACGGTGGTGGTGCGCTGCCGCTGGGGCGAATTGCCGCGCCCCGATGATGTGCGGCGGGCGCTGGACCTTGAACCCGACGTGGCCGCGGTCGCGATGATTCAGCATGAAACCTCGGTCGGCCTTTTGAATCCCGTGGGGGCCATCGGCGCGCTTTGTCGCGAGCGCCAGATCCCCCTGCTGGTCGACGCCGTATCGGCGCTGGGCGCCGAGGATGTCGACGTCGTGCGGGACAGTGTCGGCGTCTGTCTTTCGTCGGCGAACAAATGCCTGCATTCGGCTTCGGGTGTTTCGTTTCTGTGCGTTGCGCCCGAGATCTGGGCGCGGATGGAGGCAGTCCCACGGCGCAGCTACTACCTGGATCCGCTGCGTTACCGCCGGTATCAGCGCGACCTGTGGCAAACGCCGTTCACCCCCGCGGTCTCCGCCTTTTTTGCGCTGGAAACCGCGCTGGACGAACTTGCCGAACAGGGCGGCGTGCCCGCGCGCCGCGAGACCTACCGCAAACGCAACCTGCGCATCAGGCGTGTCTTCACGGATCTGGGATTCGAATCGTTCACCAACACCGGACGCGAGTCGCACACGATTTCGACGCTGCGGTTGCCGGATTTCATCAGTGTCGCTGACCTTTACGATCGCCTGAAGGAACGTGGCTTCGTGATCTACAGGTGCAAGAGTGATCTGGCGGCCCGCTACGTCCAGATCGCGAACATGGGCGAGCTGCCCGACGCGACCATCGACGCTTTTTTGGCCGCGGTGGCGGCCGTCGTCCAGGTGGCACGCCGTCGGGCGGAGGCGGCGACCGGACAGCCCTCGTCTATCGCAAGTGCGTCCGATCCGGTTTCGTAGCCGGGAACGACCTGCCAAGGACACCTGCCATGCGCGCGGTGCTGTTTCGTCGACACGGGGGCCCGGAGGTCATGGAGGTGGCCGACATCCCCACGCCGGTGCCGGGCCCCGGCGAGGTCCAGATCCGGGTTGGCGCCGTCGCGTTGAATCACATCGATCTGTGGATGCGACGCGGGTTGCCGGCGATGAAGATCGCGTTGCCGCATGTGCCCGGTGGCGATGTCTGCGGCACCATCAGCGCTATCGGCGACGGTATCGGCGACCTCGACGTCGGACTTCGAGTCGTCGTGAACCCAGGCCTGTCATGCGGGCGCTGCCGTGAATGCCTGGGCGGCCGGGACAACCTGTGCGCCGCGTTTCGAATGCTGGGTGAACACACCCAGGGCGGGATGGCGGAATACGTCGTCGTGCCCGCGACCAACGTCGTTCCTGTACCGCGCGATCGCGTGCCGCTTGCCGATTCGCACCTGGCGGCGATCCCCATTTCGTTCATCACCGCGTGGCAGATGTTGGTGGACAAAGCCGCCGTCCGTCACGGCGAGACCGTCCTGGTGCTGGGCGCGGGGTCGGGCGTGGGTGTGGCGGCGATCCAGATCGCCAAACTGTTCGGCGCTCGCGTGATCGCGGCGGCATCGACCGACGGCAAGGTCGGCGCCGCCCGGGCGCTGGGCGCGGATGACGGCATCAACTACATCAGCGAAGACCTGGTTGCAGCCGTCAAACGATTGACCAGCCGCCGCGGCGCCGACGTCGTCATCGAACACACCGGGGCCGCCACCTTCGCCAAATCGGTCGTCGTGGCCGCGCGCGGCGGACGTATTGTCACCTGCGGCGCCACCGACGGGTACGAGGCCGTACTGAACCTGCGGCATGTCTTCTGGCGGCAGCTGTCGATCCTCGGTTCGACGCTGGCGCCGAAGTCGGTGCTTTTCGATGTCGTCGACCGAATCGCGGCCGGCCAGCTGCGGCCGGTGGTGCATCGCGTACTGCCGTTCGGCGACATTGCCGCCGCCCACCGGGCGCTAGAAGCCCGCGAGGTTTTTGGAAAGATCGTCCTGACGCTGGACTGACGCGCGACGCGCCCGTTTTGGGCGCGTACGCCACGTGGCCCGCGGAACCTTCACCAGTTCGAAACGCAATTCAACCGTCGTCGGGCGCGGGATGCCGGGGACGTAGACAACAGCGGCGCCGACCGCTAGCTCCTCATTCGTGACGTTGTGAACGACCGCCTGGGACCAGGTTCTCTCGACCAAAATGCCGTCCTTCAAGGCCTCGGCGTCCCCCTCCAGCACGACCGGGCTCATGACATCACCCCGGCTTTCGTCAGCCAGCCAAACCTGCGCGAAACGGTCACCGATTTGAATCGAGCAGGCCGGATACGCAACGGAGCCGCGATCGGCGGTTTTTCTGCCGTTGATGGATTCGACCGAGACAGCGTAAACCGGTCCGCCACGACCCACGGCAGGCGCATGGACGCAGCCGGTCACCAGTCCGGCAACGCAGGCCCGTAGGACCAAGGCCATAAGCACGCGATTCGCTTGACAACTGAGAGAGGTCTCCCATAGTCTCACGCATACGTAAGGGTTAGGTTTGGGTCCCATGGCAGACACCGCGTTGCATCAGATATCGGTCGAAGACGTCGCTCTCTTGAAGGTCGGCGAGCTGGCGAAGCGAACGGGCAAAACCGTCCGCGCGGTTCACCTTTACGAGGAGCTGGGTCTCCTGGCCCCTGCGGTCCGGTCCAAGGGTGGTTTTCGCCTGTATCACGGTCGCGCGGTCACCCGTATCGACTGGATCTCCAAGTTGCAGGCCCTGGGCTTCAGCCTGACCGAGATCAAGGTCTTCCTTCGCGAGTGGGAAGGCAGCGAAACCGCGCCGAAGGCCATCTCGCGTCTGCGGGAAATCTTCTCGGACAAGCTGCACGAAACCCACGAGACGATCGGAAAGCTGACCCAGCTGGTCACCGACCTGCAAGAGACGCTGAGCTACATGGACAGCTGCCGCTCGTGTGAACCCGGCCATGTCCAGCACGAATGCGGCACCTGCGGGATCCACGGACACGAGGGCAAGGCTCCCCTGCTGGTCGACGGACTTTCCAAATCGTGACAACCATGACCGTAAACCTTCCCATCTACATGGACAACCACGCCACCACCCGCGTCGATCCGCGCGTGTTGGAGGCGATGCTTCCCTATTTCGGCGACGTCTACGGCAATGCCGCCAGCCGATCACACAGCCACGGCTGGGACGCGGAAAAAGCAGTCGACGCCGCGCGCGAGCAGGTGGCCGCCCTGATCGGTGCCAGCGGCAAGGAGGTGGTCTGGACATCGGGAGCCACCGAGTCCAACAACCTGGCCATCAAGGGCGCCGCCGAGTTCTACAAAGATCGTGGACGCCACATCGTCACCTCGGTCATCGAGCACAAGGCGGTTCTGGACGCCTGCAAACGCCTGGAGCGCGAGGGCTACGATGTCACGTACCTACCCGTGGCCACCGACGGGCGCGTGGATCCCGAGGCCGTGCGCGCCGCGATAACGGACAAGACCGTGCTGGTGTCGATCATGCTGGCGAACAACGAGATCGGCACCATCAACCCGGTCGAGGAGATCGGCGCGATCGTCAAAGAGAAGGGCGCGCTGTTCCACATCGACGCGGTCCAGGGCGTCGGCAAGATTCCGTTCGACGTGAACCGCGCGCATGCGGATCTGGTTTCGTTGACCGCGCACAAGATGTACGGACCCAAGGGCGTGGGCGCCCTGTACGTGCGGCGCAAACCGCGCGTGCGACTGACCGCGATCATCGATGGCGGCGGGCACGAACGCGGCATGCGATCGGGAACCCTGAACGTTCCGGGGATCGTCGGATTCGGCAAGGCGGCCGAGATCGCGATGGCGGAAATGCCCGAAGAATCGCGGCGGGTCCTGGCCATGCGCGAACGCCTGCGCACGGGCATCCAGGCACGGGTCAGCGACACGTTCGTCAACGGTTCGATGGATTACCGCCTGCCCGGCAATCTAAACATCAGCTTCGCCTACATCGAGGGCGAGGCCATGTTGATGGCGCTGAAGGATCTGGCGGTGTCGTCGGGTTCGGCGTGTACGTCGGCATCGCTGGAACCGTCGTATGTGTTGCGGGCACTTGGCGTCGAGGAGGAGATGGCCCATACGTCAATCCGTTTCGGGATCGGACGTTTCAATACCGACGACGAGATCGACTACGCGATCGATTTGGTCGCGCGCAAGGTCGACAAACTGCGTGAGCTGTCGCCGCTTTACGAGATGGTCAAAGAGGGCATCGATTTGAAGAGCATCGAGTGGGCCGCCCACTGAGCACAACCCCAACCCAACGGCACTAGTGCCGGCACCAAGACCGACCACCAGAGACCGAGGAACAACCCATGGCATACAGCGAAAAAGTACTGGAACACTACGAAAACCCGCGCAACGTCGGCAGCTTCGACAAGAACGACCCCAGCGTGGGTACAGGTCTGGTCGGCGCGCCCGCTTGCGGCGACGTGATGAAGTTGCAGCTGAAGATCAACGATGCGGGAATCATTGAGGATGCCAAGTTCAAGACGTTCGGGTGTGGCTCCGCGATCGCGTCGTCGTCGCTGGCGACCGAATGGGTCAAGGGGATGACCGTCGATCAGGCGATGGGCATCAAGAACACGCAGATCGTCGACGAGCTGAATCTACCCCCGGTGAAGATTCACTGCTCGGTGCTGGCCGAGGATGCCATCAAGGCCGCCATCGCCGACTACAAGGCCAAGCGCGCGGGAATGCCGGGCACGGCAAACGTGGACAAGCGCCCGAGCGCGGGGGGCCCGTCGCCGCTGTAGTCATGGCCATCGCGGTTACAGATCGGGCCGTCGCCGAGATCAAAAGAGGAATGCAGACGCGGGCCAATCGGCCCGAAGGCCTGCGCGTCGGGATTCGCGGCGGCGGCTGCACGGGGTTTTCGTACCTCTTCGAATGGTCGGACAGCGTCCCACGTCAGGAGGACAAGGTCTTGTCGTTCGAGGACGGTGAGGTGCGCGTCTTTGTCGATCCGAAGAGCTACATCTATCTGGATGGATCGACGCTGGAATTCGCCACGTCGATGATGGGGCGCGGTTTCAAGTTCGTGAATCCGAACGTCAAGGGCGAGTGCGGCTGCGGTCACAGCGTCACGTTCTAGTTCGACGCACGCCGAAGGACTGCTTGTGATTTGTTGGTCTTGTGAGCGCGCGGCCGGTGACGGGGCGACGTGCGGGTTTTGCGACGCGATTCAGCCGCCCGATCAGAAAGCTGACTATTTTGACGTGATGGGTGTACCCGCAAGCTACGCACTGGATCTTGCTGCTGCCGAGGCACGGTTTCGGGAGTTGTCGCGGCGATTCCATCCTGATCGTTTCGTGAAAGCCGAAACGCGCGCGCGACGGGCGTCGTTGCAGAGAAGCGTGCAGTTGAACGAAGCGTGGCGGGCCATCAAAGATCCCGTGCGACGCGCCGAATACCTCTTGCGACGCGCGGGTTACGACATCGGTGGCGAACAAGGTCCCCCTTCGCCGGTGGGTCCAACCTCCGGCGATGCCAACCGTGGCGCTGGCGTCGCCAGGCCGGGTATTGACGTCCCCGGTGGCGATCAGGCGACACGCGGTCAGGTTCCGGTTCCGGCGGCGCTGTTGGGTGAAATTCTGGAGCTGCGCGAGGACCTTGCGGACGCGCGCGGGGCCGGCGACGATGCGCGGGTGCAGGTCATGGCAGGCGAGGTGCGGGCACGGGTCGATTCGGCGTTGAGACGAGTGGCCGACGGGTTGTCCCAGACCGAACGCAACCACGTTGATCCCGCGAGATCCTTCGAAGCCGTCGCCCGCGAATTGATCGCGATCCGTTACTTCCGGCGTTTTCTGGAAGAGGTTGCGGTTCACGACGAGGTCGTGGCCGCCGGCGCCGAGGCGACGACCCATGCCTGAAGCGCTGTTTCAGATTTCCGAGCCGGGCGAGTCGTCGGTGAAGGACGCCTGCGCGCCCGGAACGACGCGCGCGATCGGAATTGATCTAGGCACCACCAACTCGCTGGTCGCGATCGTGAGGAACGGTCAACCGGTGGCGCTGGGAGACGACGAAGACGGCGGCGGCGATCCCATGGTGCCGTCGGTGGTTCACTACGCACCCGGCGGCACGGACATCGTGGTCGGAACCCGGGCACGCGACGATCTGGCTGCCGCGTTTCCCAGGGACACCATCGCATCCGCGAAGCGATTCATAGGCCGCGGGCCCAACGACACCGACGTTTCCGACGCGCTGAGCCCGTACGAGTTCGCGCCCACGACACCGGGAGATCCCGTGGTCCGCTTCCAGGTTGCCGGCGGAACGCGCACCGTGACGCCGGTCGAGATATCGGCCGAGATCTTGCGCGTGTTGAAGGATCGGGCCGAACGCGCACTGGGTGGCGCGCTGGCCGGCGCGGTGATCACGGTACCGGCGTATTTCGATGATGGGCAGCGACAGGCGACGCGCGATGCCGGGCGCATCGCCGGCCTGGATGTCCTGCGCTTGCTGAACGAGCCGACGGCGGCGGCGTTGGCTTACGGCCTGGACAAACAGGCCGCCGGAACGTTCGCGGTTTTCGATCTGGGCGGCGGAACGTTCGACGTCTCGGTTCTGAAGCTGGAGGCGGGTGTCTTCGAGGTGAAGTCGACCGGTGGTGATTCCGCGCTGGGTGGTGACGATTTCGATCGCGCGATCGCACGAAATCTGCTGGCGCGCATGGGGTTGCCCGATGGTGCCGCGGGTGACAAGGCGTTGGCCCGCCGGGCTCTGGACGCGGCGCGCGCGGCCAAGGAAGCGTTGAGTATCGCCGACGACGTACGCGTCGAACTGGAAAAGCCAGACGGTGCTCACGCCGCGTTGTTGTTGTCGCGCGCCGAGATGCAGACGCTGGTCCGACCCGTGCTGGAACGCTGCGTGGGTCCCGTGCGCCGCGCGCTGAAGGACGCGGGCTTGGCGCCCGCCGATCTGTCCGGCGTCATTCTGGTCGGTGGTGCGACGCGCATGCCGCTGGTACGGGCGTTCGTCGCGGATCTATTCAGCCGGCAACCACTGGCGGACATCGACCCGGATCAAGTCGTGGCGCTGGGCGCGGCGGTGCAGGCCGATCTGTTGGCCGGAGGGACCTCCAGCGGCGACGTGGTCCTGCTGGATGTCGTTCCGCTGTCGTTGGGCCTCGAAATGATGGGGGGCGTGGTGGAGAAGCTGATTCATCGCAATTCCACCATCCCTTGTGGCGCCACGCAGACGTTCACGACCTACGCCGACAAACAGACCGGATTCGATCTGCACGTGGTGCAGGGCGAACGCGAGCTGGTTGCCGACTGCCGATCGCTGGCGCGTTTCAAGCTGACCGGCATTCCGCCCATGCCCGCAGGGTTGGCCCGGTTGGAGGTCACGTTCCTGGTCGACGCCGACGGCATCCTGCGTGTCACGGCACGCGAGGAGACCACCGGCATCGAGGCAGCGGTGAACGTGAAACCGTCTTATGGCCTGTCGGACGAACAGGTCGAACGCATGCTGCTGGATTCGTTCGCGCACGCCGAAGCGGACGTTCGCACCAGGCAATTGACCGAGCAGCGCGTGGAGGCTGACCGCATCTTGAACGCGGCGCGGGCGGCCATGGCCGACAGTCCCGAATTGCTGACGGACGACGATCGCGAGCGCATCGACGCGGCCACGCGCCGTTTGCGGGATGCCAAGGCGGGCACCGACCACATCGCCATTCGCGCCGCCGTCGAGGGTCTGGATGCGGCATCGAAAGATTTCGCCGCGCGCCGCATGAACCGGGCGCTGGGGGAGGGTCTGCGCGGCCGTACGGTCGGAGACGTCGAGGCCGAGGTCCAGAAGTCCGATTCCGAAACCGATCTGGAAACCCGCTTGGCGCGTTCGGGCCATTCCGGGCACAAGCACGAATAGGGAACTGTCACGATGCCCAAGGTCAGATTCGAACCCGACGGAATCGAGGTCGACGTGCCGATCGGAACGACGATCCTGGACGCGTCCCGCGCGGGCGGCGCGCAGGTCGGGTCAGCGTGCGGTGGCGTGTGCGGATGCTCGACGTGCCACGTCTACGTGAAGGAGGGAATCGATGCGCTGTCTGCCGCCAGTGATCGCGAGGAAGACATCATGGACAAGGCCTTCGACGTCCGCGCCAATTCGCGCCTGGGTTGCCAGTCCAAAATCCTGCGTGATGTGTCGCTGATCTGCGAGATCAGCCGCGAGAGCCGCAAGGCGTTCCTGGACGAACATCCGGATCTGCGCAAGGCGCTGGAAGCCGAAGCGGCCGGGTAGCTGTGTCCCGGCACCCCGAAAGGTGTCGCCGTCACAGGCTGCGCAGGAAGGTGACCAAATCGGAACGCGTGGGGGCGTCCGACCGGCCGCGTACGTCGTGTTCGACCCCGCGCTCCAACACGTCGTTCAGCGTGGCCGCGGTGCCGTCGTGCAGATACGGCGGTGTCAGCCAAAGCGCGCGCAGACTGGGGGTGTCGTACGACGTGCCACGCCCGTGTCCGTTCCGCTCGACGGCGGCATTTCCCGTTCCAACGTCGTGCAGGCTGCGATCCGTGTAACGCGGCGCCGGGTGGCAAACCGCGCAGCCGAGCGCGTGGAAGGCGGTCTGGCCGCGGGTGATCGCCGGTTGATCGTCGGTGAACGGTGATCGCGGTGCGGGAATCGCGCGAATGAATGACGTCAGATCGTCCAGATCTGGTGACGCTCCCGTCAGAGCAGTTCCCAGCGTATCGATCTGCGCAAAGGGGGCCAGGCCCGTGCCGGCTTGAATGAAGCGAATGGTCGCCTCCACGTCCTGGACCTCGTTCAGATCACCGGACCAGTGCATGGGCAGCGTGTCTTCCAGATTGAACAGCGCGGTGGTGTTGCGTGGACCGTCGGGGAAGGACCGCCATGTGCGGCGATCCGTCAGGCCGTCAAGATGGCAGGTCGCGCAAGACATCCAACGATCCTTGGCGAGGTCGGTGCGGCGCGCGGAGTGAAAGATGCGCTTGCCCGAGAGGGTCCGGGCGTCGAGCGGTAGCCGCGTCAGCGTCAGGCGCGATGACACAGCGAACGTCGTTGTATCGACAATCGCAAGCGTCCCGTCGAGAGTCTCGTTGACGTAGGCGCGACTTCCGTCTCTGGAAAGCACGACCCCGCGAGGGTTGGCGCCCACGTCGACGTGAGCCACCTTCAACTGCGTCGTCACATCGACGACCGACAGATCGTCGCTGGCTGCGTTGGCGACCCACAACATGCGTCCATCCCGTGACAGGTCGACAGCGAACGGCATTCCGATAGGACGATCGGCCGTGTCCAACGTAATGCGCGCGGCGTTCAGCAGACGCGGTGCTGGTGTTGCCGCCGACGGCGTCGAGGGGGGAGGGGCCAGCTCGATCACGTTCACGACCGGAAACACGGTTGTATCGAACTGACGGTTGGGGTTGTCCGCGTTCGATCGCGTCTGGGGCAAATAGGCGCGAGTGCCATCCGGACTGATCGCGATGAACTGACTGAGGTTGGTGTCGACGCCGGTGGGTATTGAGGCCGTGACGGACAAATGCGCGCGGTCGATGATGTCGACCAGCCCGTCATATAGGTGCGTCACCAACAGACTGTCACCGCCGGGCAATGTGCATCGGGGCGCGAGACAGGCGGCGATCCCTGCCGGGGAATCTCCCATCGGGATTCGTGCGCCGTACGCGTGGGCACCGATGTCCAGGACCTCCAGTTCGCCCCGCGCGGTCCCGGTCACGTACGCCTGGGCACCGACCAATACGACGCCATAAGGCATGGGACCCACGGCAAAATAGAACAGCTCGCGGCGGGCTGCGATGTCGACTAGGGAGACAGTGGCGTCCCCGCGGTTGACGACCACCGCGTACCGGGCATCCGCGGTCAGTGCCAACGTGCGCGGATCGTTACCGACGTCGATCTCGGCGACAACATCCAAGGTTGATTCGTCGACCAGTGTGATCGAGTCGCTGTCGGGGTTGACGGCGGCGATCACCCCACCTGCCGTCGCCAACGCGGACGCCCACCCTGCCCTCGGTGCTCCGAAGGACGCCAGGTTCAGCGATCCCACGAATCGATCAGCTGGGGTACGCCCGGATGCGCCACCAGCACCAGGCTGGACGTCCGTATCCCCCGGGCGCGCGTCGAACGCATCAACTGGGTCGACTGTGACGCTCCCATCCCCGCCACCACCACCGCCACCACCGTCACCACCACCACCACCACCACCGCCACCGCCACCGCCACCGCCACCGCTGTGCCCGGCATCCAACCTC
>JANOJB010000057.1:0-17361 GCA_031407985.1 Pseudomonadota bacterium
ACTTAGAGTTGTCGGGGCGAGAGGATTTGAACCTCCGACCTTTCGGTCCCGAACCGAACGCGCTACCAGGCTGCGCCACGCCCCGTCGACGTGCGAACTTGCTATGCCAGGAGACCCGCTCGAAGTCAACGACGCGGGGCACTTAAGCGGCACATAACCAACGCGGCAACCGGCCGCGACCCTATCTAAGATTCGATGCGTTCGCGGCTGCGCTGTTGGCGGTCCGATTCACCCGGTAGGCGCATCTTGACCTCGACGGACGACATCAACGCCAGCCCCTGGACGCGCAACAGGGGCGCCTCGGGGTCGGGCCGGGCCGGCGCGCGGTCGACGTCGTCGAAGGTTCCCATGATCGCCAGGCCGCTGGTTTCGACTGCCAGGCCCGGTGGAACGATGATCTCGACGCTGCTCATCACGGCACGGATTTCAAGGTCGACTGGCCCGGCGGGAAGGCGCGCCTGGCGGAAGTCCAGGATGGTCGAGCTCATGGTCACCCGGATGCGCAGGCGCCGGGGAACCGTCCAGGGCCCCGTGCGCGCCGTTGAACTCATGATGCCCCGCAGGGTCTGGATCGGTCGCACGTGCGCGTCTGGTACCAGCACGGTCGTGGCCACGGGCGCCAGTTGCGTCTTCAGCGGAAGTAGATCAAGCGTCAGCGCGTCCAGATCGATCGCCGATTCAGTCGTGTGGGCCAGGGTCACGCGGCGTTCGAATTCGTCGACATCCAGATCGTCGTGGGCGAAGTGCTCCTGCAGGGCCGCAATCACCCGCTCGCGGCTTTCGCGTAGCCGCGCCAGATCCTGTCGGGTCATTTCGGACATGCGGCGGCAGTCTAACGCGCGTCGGGCTGATGGGGTGGGCGGCCGCGGCGCATTCCCGCCAGGCGGCGCATCGCGACGTCGACGATGAACAGCAGCGCCAAGGCGACCAGCAGCGGCGTGCGCAGCGATTGCGATGTGCGACGTGGCGCAGCCCCGCGAAATAGATCGTCCGGCGATTTCAGCGCACCGCCGCCCGTGCGGGCCGCGATGGCGGCCAACAGGTCGGGACCAAACGGTGCCAGGTCGTGGTCGCCCGCGTTGGTCGCCGTCGCCGTCGCCGCCACGGGTCGCAGTTCGGGCGCGAAGGGAATCGACAGGTGACCGTTGGCCTGCGCCACAGGCCGGCCATCGCGGTCCAGCTTTGCCCGCAGCAACAGCGCCCCTGGGCGTGCGCCCGTGTCGGGGGCCACGGGGAAACGCGCTTCGTAGCGTCCGGGTGCGCTTTCGGAAAGCGCGATGCGACGTGTTGCCGGTTTTTCGTTCGGTACCACACCACCAACGTCCGTGATCTCAAGAGTGGCGTCCAGGCCCGACAGGAATTGATCGTTGTCGCCCACGGCTTCGATGCTGACGTCCACGATTCCACCGTCCACGCGCGCGGTCAGAGGAAACCGCTTGGCGGCGCGGGCACGCATGGTTGCCCGCGCAACCTGGCCCCAGAATTTGGTGTACGGGGGCCAGCGCGCCCAGGCATCGGCCCAGCGCGGTCCCAGATCGCTGGTCCACGCGACCACCTGGCCCAGCCCAACCGACCAGCGCGCCAGCAGCGGATCGCCACTGTCGGTGGCCAGCAGCAGATCGGCCTGCGCGCGCGCGCGCGTGCGCACGTAGCCGCCCAGGAGCGGGGTGCGGTCGACGGACAGTCCATTCAGCATGGTGGAACGTTGTCGCGGCACAACGGTGGTGGGGCGTTCGACGACGCCGGTGGTCGCCACCGCGGACGCTTCGCGCGTGAAGATGCGGGGGATGCTGGCGGGATCGCGCGTGTGGTAGTACCTGCCCCCGCCGCGGCGGGCGATCAGTTGCAGCAGACCATCGTCGACACCGTCGCCGACACCGATGGTCGATATGGTGATGCGGGATGCCGCCGCCGTGTCCACCAGGTCGGCGATACCTTCGGTGGCCGATTGCCCGTCCGAAATCAGGATCGCGTGTTTTTTCTTCGCGCGAGACGTCCCCAACTGGTCGACCGCTTCGCGCAGGCCCGCCAGGATGTTGGTTCCGCCCGTCGGTTGAATGCGACCGATGTCCGCGGCGATGCGCATGCGGTTCGCGGCGGGCTGCAGGGGAACCACCGTCGTCGCCTGGCTGTCGAACGCGACAATGGCGATCAGGTCGTCGGGCGGTAGCATCTCGGCGGTCGCACGGGCCGCTTTCCGGGTCAGCTCCATCTTGGGGCCGCTCATCGATCCCGACCGATCGATCACCAACGCCAAGGCCAACGTGGGCTCGTCGCGGCGGTCGGGCAAATCCAGGCGTACGGGTAACAGCGACTCCAGTCCGCTGCCGGTCCAGCCCCCCGGACCGAATGCGTTGGGTCCACCCGTCACCAACAGGCCTCCGCCGTCGCGCACGTAGGTATCCAACCTGCCAACTACGCCGTTCGTGAGCGCGGGTCGCGGAAGATCGGCCAGTACCACCAGATCGGCGCGCGCCAGCGCCGTGGCGTCCAGGGCCTCCACCGCCCGGGCGCGCGGTGACACGTCGGTGTCTATCGATTGCGCCCGCAGGGCCTGCGCCAACGGCGCGGCGTCGGTCATGTGGCCGGCCACGATCAGCACGCGTGCTGGCGCATCGACGGTGATAGCCAGGATTCCCTGATCGTTCTCGGGATGCGCGTCGGGCGTCGTGGTGCTCGCCTGATCGTCGGCAATGTGGGCCGAGAAAATCGACGTGGACGTGTTCTCGACGCGCGTGTTCCAGGTCAACGTGGTTTCGCCCGCGGCGACTGATTGCCGGCGGGGAGCGTCGACGGGCTGACCGTCGCGTTTCAGGATCAGCCGCACGCGCGTGGGGCGGTCGGCCGCGATCCTGATCCCCAGGGGAAACGTCGCGTGTGGTCGGATGTCGCTGGGCGCCGAGAGTGAATCGATCGCGACGTCCCCGGCGGCGGCGGTCGATCCAAGGCCGATGGTATCCACGCGAACGCCAAGATCAGCCAGGCGTGCCGCCTGCGCCAGCGCGTCACCCGCGGTGGGGCGACCGTCGGACACCAGCAGGACGCGCCGGGCGCCGGCGGGATCCGCCAGGCCCACGGCCAAAGCCAGCGCGCGGGCGATGTCGGTGCCCAGCGCCGCGTCACCAATCGGGTGAGCTATCTTCGACAACGTCGAATCCAGCGTCGGCGCGCTGGTGTGACTTGGCGTAACGATTTCGGACGGCTCGGTCGCGAAACGCAGAATGCGCAGCTGGTGGGGATCCCGCGCCGCGTTCAGCAGTTGCCGCGCCAGTTGACGTTCGCGGGTCAGCTCGCCCTCCGAGATGCTGGCGGAAACGTCGAACAGCGCGACCGCCGAAACCGCGGCGGTGTCGATGAACCGCACCGGCCGCGCGGCCGCCACGACCAGTCCCGCCAGCAGGACCGTGCGTATCGCGGCGGCGGTCCAGCGGATGCCTCGCCGTTCGACGGGCCATGCCACCGCGACGATCCAGATCACCGGCACGCAAAACACCAGCAACCACAGCCACGCGGGATTCTCAAGAGCGAGCCGCACCGTTGTCACACCGTGAGGCGCCGATGAAAGCTTAGCCATTCGCCGGTGCACAGCGCCAGCGCCGCCGCCGCCGCCCACAGCCACCATTCGCGCCGCGGGGCGGTTTGTCGCGGGCGGGGATCGGGGGGAGGCGGAGTGCGATCCCCGACCCGCAAGGTCGCGCGGGGTTCCAGATCGGATTCGGGTGGCGAAGCCAGGTTGGCCGCCAAACGCGCCAGTCCCTGTCCGTTCGCGCCGATCAGATCGAAGAACCCGACCTGGTCCAGTGTCACGGTAACAGCGCCCGACAGGATCGGAGCGTGACTGCGGGTGCCGTCCGGCGCGACGACATCCAACCCGCGGTGTTGGGAACCGGGAAGGTGCGCGACGTCCACGCGCACGGTTCGACCCGTCGGCCACGACAGCGCCTCACCCGCCGGACGATTCGCCAGCCAGGTCAGCACGTTCGCCAAGAACAACGGGAACGCGCTGCGCATCGGCAGATCGGAACGCCGCAGGTCGAACGCCACCGCGACCTGTTTCAGCCCTGCGCGCGTGCGCGCGACGATCAGCGGCGCGCCCGGGGCGGATGCGACCGCGACATCGTCGCGCGACAGCGTCAACCTTCGTGCTGACGCGACATTCAGATCAGTTAGGCCAAGTTGCTTGGTCAGCGGGTGCGCGCGAAGCACATCGGTGACGACGGGATCCGCGACCGCGCCACGATCCGGCCAAGGGTTCGCCGGCCCGTGCGGGTCCAGATACAGGAAGCGGCCCGTCGCCGGCGCGGGATCGGGTGTGACGCCGTCGAAGATGACCACGTCCGTGTCGCTCCATCGCGACCTGCTGGCCTCCACGGCATCGGGCGCGACGTGTTCCACTCGGATCGCTTTGCCCAAACCCAAGAGCGCACCCTCCAGATACAGATTCGGACCGCCCACCACCAGCACGCTGACGCGCGCCGGCTCCGGAACGACGGCAAAGGCGCGATCGTCCAGAGGCAGATCGTCATGCGCGTCTTCCAATACGGCTTCCAGTCGCGCGTCCGGTACGGCCACGCCCGACAGCGCGTCGGCGATGCGCGCGCCCGGCTCCAGATGCAGGCGGCGACGCGCAAGCGGGATGCGCTGCGGACCCGCCGTGATCGCGACGGTGACATCGGTGGGTCGGGTGCGGAAGCTTTGTACGACAAGCGTCGATTCGATCGACGTGGGATCGGCGGGAAGTCTGCGCGCGGCGAAGGCGACAATGGCCACGTTGTCGCGGCGGCGTCCGACCGGCAGGAAGCGCACATCGATCCCGTGCAGCAGCGGCGTGTCGGTGCCTGGACCGACGTTTGTGCCGACGTCTGCGCCGACGGCGGCACCGGCACCGGCACCGGATCCGGCATCGCCACCGCCGCCATCGCTGATCAGAATCAACGTGGGCCGCGGACGTCCCGACAACACCGTCGACGCGAAGATCAGCGCCGCGGGTAGATCCCCTGGCTCGTTGCTGGGACGGACGGCATCCACGGCCGCCCGCAGGCGGGCGCGGTCTTCCTCGATGCCGGTGGCCGCGGTGACGCTGCCGGCGAAAGATGCGATCAGAGCGCGATCGTCGGACCCAAGCTCATCGATGATGTCGCGGGCCAGCGTGCGGGCCCGCCCGAGTCGGGTGCCTGGTTCGTCCCGGGCCTGCATCGACGCCGATCGATCCAGCAACACGACGACGGTTCGTCCGCCAGCATCACGCTCCGACGGACTGGGATCCACCGCTGCCAGCAGGATGAACGCGAAGATCGCAAGCTGCAGCGCCAGCGATCCCCACCGCCGGACCCGGCGCGCCAGGCGTTCGGAACGGTTGCCACCAGCGGACGAGAACCAAAGGGGAATGAACGGCACCAGCAAACGTTCGCGGCGGCGGCGCAGCAGATACAACGCCGTCAGCGCCAGCCCACCAGCCACGCTCAGGATTCCCGCAGTCAGCGTCGATAGACCCGTCAGCGCCATCCCCAACGGCATCAGGTGGTCTCCCGAATCCGGTGGACGCGCTTCATGCCACGACCCCGCCCGTGCGCAGAATCCGCAAAACGGCGTCTTCGAAGGCAACCGCCGTCGGGATCTGAAAACAGGGGATTCCGCGTTCGCGGCACGCGCCGCTGATCCCACGCAACAGCGACGTGTACCTTTCCGCGTATGCCTTGCGCGATGCAGGGGTGATCGTCAGTTCTCGCAGTTCGCCGGTTTCCGCGTCTTCCAGGACGACGTCGCCGTCAGGGGGGACGGACGCGTCGTCGGGCGCGGTGATTTGGATGACGACCACCTCGGCACGGGCGGCCCGCAGGCGGTCCAGCGCGCGCAGCGATCCCGCAGGATCGAAGAAGTCCGAAATCAAGACGGCAAGCCCGCGTCGGGTGGCGCTGGCGGTTCTCAGCACTTCCCGCACCGACGCTTCCAGATCGGTGCGGCCCACTGCGTCCGCGCGACCCAGAAGGTCCAACACGCGGGCGGCGCTTCCCTTGCCACGCATCGCGGGCAGGCCCTCCCGCACGCCTGAACCGACCAGCGACACGCTGACGCGGTCCAGACCGGAAAGGCCGATGTACCCCAGTGCCGCCGCGATGCGCACCGCCAGTTCCAGTTTGGGTGGCGTCCCCAACGCCATCGATGCGCTGCCGTCGACGATCAAAGACAGGGTCAAGTCCTCGTCTTCCTCGCGCAGACGAACGAACGGTCGGTCCAGCCGGGCGAACAGGTTCCAGTCCAGCGCGCGCACGTCGTCGCCCGGGGCATAGTTGCGGTGATCGGCGAATTCGATGCCGGTCCCGACGCGCCGGCCCCGCCGCTCTGCGCCGGCGGCCCCGCCACGCGACCGCTTGGCCACCACGGTCAAGGTTTCCAGCTTGCGAAGAAAATGTTCGCCGAAGCGGTTGGACCCCACAAGGGAAGCGAGCTTGGGGGCTGCCACGGGGTTCCTACTCGGGGAGCTGGCTGACGATCTCGCGGATCAGATCGTCGGTGCGCAGGCCGTCCGCCTCGCCCTCGAAATTCAACAGTACCCGGTGCGCCAGCGCGGGAACGGCCGCCTGCCGGACATCCTGGAATGACGGCGTCAGACGCCCGTCGCGCAACGCCGCGATCTTCGCCGCCATCACCAACGCCTGCGCCCCACGCGGCGAGCTGCCGTAGCGCACCGCGCGCATGACGTCGGCGATGGCGTCGGGGCCAGGGTGGGTGGCCTGCACAAGGCGCACGGCATAGTCCTGAATGGGGCGGGCGATCGGTACCTGCCTGACGATGCCACGCAGCTCCAACAGTCGTTCACCCGTCAGTACGGGGCGCACGGCTGCGTCGTCGTCGCCGGTCGTGCGTTCCACGATCTGATGCAGATCGTCGCGGCTGGGGTAGGGGACGCGCACCTTGAAGAAAAACCGATCCAGTTGTGCCTCGGGCAGGGGATACGTGCCCTCCATCTCGATTGGATTTTGGGTCGCCAACACGAAGAACGGTGGGGGCAGGGGATGGGTCGTCTTGCCGACGGTGACCGATTGCTCCTGCATCGCCTCCAGCAGCGCCGATTGGGTCTTGGGCGTGGCGCGGTTGATCTCGTCGGCCAGCACCAGATTCGCGAAAATCGGCCCGCGCTGAAATTCCAGCCGGCGCCCGCCACCGTCGGTGTCGACCAGAATGTGAGTGCCCGTCACGTCGGACGGCATCAGATCGGGCGTGAACTGGATGCGTGAAAACGACAGATCCATCGCATCCGCCAGCGTGCGCACCAGCAGCGTCTTGCCCAAACCCGGCACGCCCTCCAGCAACGCGTGGCCGCCTGCCAACAGCGCGGTCACGACGCTGTCCAGGGCCGCCCGTTGCCCTACCAGGCGATGGCCGATCTCGGCCACCAAGCGGTCTACGTCCTGGCGGAAGCGTGCAACCGCGACGGACACCGGTTCGGTCTCGTGTGCGTTGGTCACGGCGTCCTCGGTCGGATCAGCTGGAAGTAACGCCTGACCAGATAGCGCCGGCCCGGCGGTACGACGGTGGCGTCCAGCGATTCCTCGACGGCGGTGTGGTAGTCGTCGAAGACCCGCCGGTATTCGGCCGATGCGAACCCGCCCGCGGCGGCGCCGCCGATGATCGCTGCGCGCGATGAGCCGGCCGGATCGTCGCGCACCTGGGCGGGGGTATCGCGGCCAGCCGCGGTCCCTGCCGGTGATCGGGATCCCAGCACCGGTCCCCCTGGTTCGGCGCCGATGCCGCTTCCAGCGACGGCGTTACCCGAGCCTTCGGAAGATCCAGCGGTGGTCGGGGGGGGGGCGCCGCCCTCGGAATCGGACGGCGAGGCGAACTGAGGGCCGCTGTCGCCGTCGCCGTCTTCACCCGCGGTCTCGGTCAATGGGATACCACCTCCGCCCGGGGATTCCGCGCCACCTTGCTCCCCGCGGTTTGCGGGGTTCGGATCGGCGGCACCGGTGTCGCCACGCCCGGCCCCGCGCGCGGCCTTCGCGAAACGACGCAGCTGTTCGCGTTCACCCGACACGGCGCCTCCGCGTCGAATGCGATCCAACAACTGTCGCGCCGCCTCGGCCAGGCGTTGTCGTGCCTCCGCGGTTCGTCCCTGACGATGCAGGTCGGCCAGGGCACGTCCGGTTTGGTCCGCGTTCCTGCGGCACGTGTCGGGATTGGTTGCGCAGTTCGCCCCGGCTTGTTCCAGATCGCGCCGAAGCTGTTGCAGGCGCCGCTGGGGATTTCGCGCCCCGTCGCCGGCGGGCAAGTCCTTCGTTGAACCCGGCGATTCCGATTGGTGGTCAAGTCGTCGACGATGTTCGACGCTACCGTCACCGTCGCGATTGTTGGTGCCGGGGCCGACTCCGCTGCCGGCCCCCCCAGCGGCCAGCGCCGCCGCCGCTGCCTGCGCGGCCCGGGCCAGCGTGGCGCGTCCGGTTTCGCCTCGCGCGGCCAGGCGTTCCGCGGCTTGCCCCGCGGCTTCCGAGGCACCCGGCACCTTCGCGGGCATCTTCCCGATCTCGGCGGCGAAGGCCGCACCGTCGGTTCCGACACCGCGCGCGGTCGCCAGAACGCCCGCTCCCGCGCGGGCCGCTGCCTTCGCGGCAACCGACTCATCGGTGACTGACTGTGCGTCATCCACCAGATTGGAAAGCCGCGCAACAGCCGCGCCTGCATCCAATCCACGGTGCGACAGATCGGACAGCAGCGCTTCGAATCGTCGCGCCAACGCGGCCAGTTCACGATCGGCCGCTTCACGCGCCGCCACCGTCGCCCGGCGGACATCTTCGCGTTCGGCGTCCAACGCCGCGCCCGGCAGTTGAATCGGGAGCACAGGGTTGTTGGTTGGCGCCGATCCTTTCGCCCGCGATTTCGGCGCGGTGGATGCGCGTGACCGCGCGACCGGAAGCAGTCCGACGGCCAGCACTAGGCCGATGGCCGCCGCCGCGAGAACCAGCGACCGCGGCGATGGTGGTGGGACGGCGCGTTTCGGCGCAACCTGGCGGGCACGGGCCGCCGCGTCCGTCGTCACCGCCGCGACGAATGCCGTCGGTGCTGATGACGTTTCGCCAAGCGCGACGGCGGCCAGCACGCAATCACCCGAACGCTCTGCGCCCAGCGCCCGATCAACCGCCCGCGCGCACGAATGCAACGAAATCCGCCGCGCCGCCCGGGCCCCTGCACCGATCCCCGCAGCGAGCAACAACGCCACGGCAAGCTGACGGACATCGATCGTCACACCCGCCGTTCGGGGCAGGACAATCGTGATCGCCACCAGCAGGGGGCCTGCCAGCGCGACGGTAGCGGCGGCTCCCTGAACGGCCGCGATCCATCGCCGCCGTCGCCGGATCCGCCCCATCAATGCGAGCAGGAAGTTTCGCTCGATCACGGCCGAAGCTTATCACCTCGCCAACCCGCGCCGTCGCGACCGGCGTGGGCGGAATTCCTGGTTGCCGCGCTGCTAGAACAGCCAGCCAATGCCCACCTTGAGACCCGCGTAGCCACCCTCCGCGCGCAGCGTGAGCCCGTTGTTCAGCTTGTACAGCAAACCGCCGGTCCCATCCACGAACAGCCATCCGTGGCTGGCCTGGGGACCCAAGGCCGAGTTGTATCCCGTCACCCACCCGATCGCGACGCCCGCCTCGATTTTTGGATAGAGAGCGAATTGCTCGTTCAGCCAGATCATCCACATGACTCCAGCCACCGGAACGATCTGGGAATAGCTGTAGTCGCCAGCGACGCCAAAGTTATAGGACCAACGCGTGAAATCCGCGCCGAGTTCCAGTGCGAAATGGTCCCGCAAACCGGACGCTTGCAGCAGGGGTTTCACGGAAAGCGGGATCATAAATCGGGCTCCAACGCCCAGGCCCCCCCAACCCCAGATGCCCCAGATCGACACGCCCTTCAGGGACGGCTGGGGTTTTGGTGCGGCAGAAATCATCGGAGACGCCATGGGCGCCGGTGCTGCATACATCGGTGGCTGCGTACCAGGCGCCGGTTCCATGGTCGTCGCCGGTGGCGGCACGGTTCCAGGCGCCATGGTCGGCGGCGGCGCGGGCTCCGCGGCGGGCGCCGGCGGCGGGACCTGCGCGAGTGCTATGGCGGGAACAAGCGAAACCAGCAAGCCAAATACGGCGATCGAATTGCGCATCAGTCTCTCCTAAGTCTGGGTCCAGGTGGTGATGGCGCGCAGTGTACATCCCGGGCCGACGGTCCAGAAAGCGTTTTGTGTGACCAGAATGCGACGACTGCGTGCGTTCAGGTCGTATCGTCGTCCAGAGCGGTTCCGTCGCGTTTGGTGAAGTGCGGTTTGGCGTACCGCCCGGGCGCGCAGCGCAGATCCACGTCGGAGTACCCGGCCTCGTCGTTGGGATCGCGCGTCCCGACTTCCAGGTACCGCGCCGGCTGGTCGGATTCATTGACCAGTTGATGTCCGTTTAGACTTCCGGCCGGAAAACCGGCGCACGTGCCCGGTCCCAGGCGCTGGCGGCCCTCGTCGGAGACCAGCGTGACGTGGCCTTCCAGCACCCAGACGAACTCGTCCTCGCGCGAATGAAAATGCCGCAACGCCGACGCGGCGCCGGGGGCCAGTTCGGTGACGTTCACACCGAACTGTGTAAGGCCAAGGGCCCCCGTCAGCGCGCGTTTTGCGCGCCCACGCGTGATCGCGGCGTACACGGGTGGGTAGATGGTCGTCGTCCGCGCCTCGATGTCCCATGGATCCAGCGCGGGTGGAATCAGTTTTGGCATGCCCGAAACCTAACAATTCCGTCGAGGAGTGCCCACCGATGACGCAGGTCACCTTCCGCTTGGCGGAAGGGGCACGCCACTAAACAGGTATGCCGACGCACGCAAAAGAATGACGGCGGCTCTTTCGGGTCGGGCACTATTAGGATGACCCCATGAATGGATCTTTCACCCGGATTCGGGGTTACGCATTCGCGTTCTTGGTATCTTTAGCCGTCGGCTGCGGTCAACCGGTGGGCCAGGTTGCCGCGCCAGTCGACGCCGGTACGGGTGGTTCGTCGGTGGGTACGGGCGGTGCGGTGGGTACGGGTGGCAGCGCGCCCGCAACCGGCGGCACCGTCGGAAGCGGCGGCGCGACGGGAACCGGCGGCGTGTTCGCGAGCGGCGGTGGCGCGACGGGCACTGGTGGCGCGGTCGCAAGCGGCGGTGCCATAGGAAGTGGCGGCGCGATCGGAACCGGCGGCGCGACGGGAACGGGTGGCGCGACGGGAACCGGTGGTACCGGGGGACGGGGAGGGGCCGCGGCGACCGGAGGCAGAGCGGGGACAGGCGGCGCGGTCGGAAGTGGCGGCGCGCTTGGAACGGGCGGCGCGCCGGGAACCGGTGGCGCCGCGGCGGGGCCCATCGGATGGGCGTCGGTCAACGCGGTCAATCAGAACGGAACCACCGGGGGCGGAACGACCGCGCCGATGACGGTCACCTCCGCATCCGCGCTGACGACAGCCGCGGCGGGAACGGCGGCGCGGGTGATCATCGTTTCGGGATCGCTTAGCGGAAACGTCTCGATCGGTTCGAACAAAACCATTCGCGGAGCCGCCGGGGCATCCCTGCAAGGCACGCTGACCATTGATGCTCAGGTCAACGTCATCATCCAAAACCTGAAAGTCGTCGGCGGCTCGGGGGGCGACGGCATCACCATCAACAGCGGGTCCCACCACGTCTGGGTCGATCACTGCGACATCTCCGATTCGCCCGACGGCAATCTGGACATCACCGAGGCCGCCGACTACGTGACGGTCTCCTGGAGCAAGTTCTATTACTCGACGAACAGCGGCAACCATCGCTTTTCGAATTTGGTCGGCGCCGACGACGCGGCCACGGGGGACGCTGGCCACCTGAAGGTTACGTATCACAACAACTGGTGGGCCCAGAACGTCGTCGAACGGCAGCCGCGCGTTCGATTCGGGCAGGTGCATGTTTTCAACAACCTGTACACCAGCACCGTCGCCAACTACTGCGTCGGCGTGGGGGTCAACGCGAATATTTTGACCGAGAACAACGCGTTCATCGGCGTCAGCGATCCGATCGACAGCACCGGCTACTCGAACGCCGCTAGCATCGTGGTGTCCCGCGGGAACCTGTACGCGGGAGCCTCCGGCATGACCGCGGACAAGGGCACGAACGTGTTCGCGCCGCCGTACCCGTACACATTGCAGGCCGCCAGCGCGGTGCAGGCGGCCGTCATGGCCGGCGTCGGACCCAAGTAGTGGCGTGAAGGTCTGACCCGGGCCGACGCGATTTTCGCGCGCGCGTACACACTCACGTCGCGCTCAGCTGGACGGCCGGGCGAACTCGATCTCGTCGGTGGCTCCCGCGCCCAGCGTCAGCGTTCGCGCGCCCCACAGTGGGAATGGGTCCAGCGGAGTCATCCTGTGACGATCCAGCTCGGAAAGAATGCGCACCTCGGCTTCGAAGCGCGTGGGGTTGTGCACGCTGATTCTCGTGTGGGCCACCGTTCGTTGGGTGACGCGTGCCTCGACGTGATCGAATGCGAACACGAATCCCGTGTCGGGCTGTATGTAGATCGACGGGATCTCGGTGGCGATCAGCAGGCAACTGGCCTGTGCGGTTCCGGCGGGCGTCGCGCCCGGCACTTCCCCCGGTGATCCGGACGCATCACCGATCGCGATACGACCGGCGACCCATCCGGGCGGGGTTTCCGCGCCGGCTTGTCGATCGGCGGTGGCGATGTAGCCGGTGCTGTTGCGAACGGTCTCGCGCAGAAGTTCAAGGTACGCGGTTCGTCCTGTTGCCCGGTAAAGGCGAAAAAATGCGTCGCCGGACAATCCCGCGAATCCGGGCAGCGCCCATTTGTCCTGGGCGCTGCTGAGCACGGCGCCGGTCGTACGCGCGCCAAGTTTCCCCAGTGTGCTCGACGGAGGCAGGGCAACGTCCCATGCGACGATCCAGCTCGCCAGTTGATGCGCGGCCTCGGCCGCCCGGTCGAACCACATCGAATCACCGGTCGTCTCGGCCAGGGTCACGAACGATTCCAGCAACCCGCTGGCGGATCGGCTGTCGGGACATTGCAGCGCCGCCGGCGCGCCTCCCAGCGTCAATCCGCTCTTGACGAACCGCGCGTACAGGGCGTCGGCGACGGCGATCGCCGTGCGCAGGTAGACCTCCTGATCAAGTATGCGCGCCGCCCTGGCCAGCGCCGCCGGAGCCAACGCGCCGGCCGTCGAGCCCCCGACCGCGATGTCGCCGGTGTCGGCGTTCAGGTACTGACCAAGCTGTTCGTACCGGTTCCACAGCCGCACGAACCCATCGGCGGCGCGGGCAAGGCCGGTGCGCCAGGGATCGGGCAGGCGGAAAGTAGGCTCGATGCGCTCCAGAAGCAGTATCTGTTTGCACGCCATGTACATGGCTTCGGCGTTTCGTCCGACGTGCGTCCACCTGCGGCCCCGAGAACCCCGACCCATCCCAACCGGCCCCCGGCCGCCGGCGCCCCGTTCACCGGGAGTCCCTTGCCCATCGGGAGGCCCCTGACCTTCGTCCCACCAAACCGATCCGGTGCTGACCGCATGAAAGAATCCCGACGGCGCCTGGCCGCGAAACTGAAAATCCAAGATTGCGGCGGCGCGTTTCCGCGCGTCGCCCGCGCCCGAGGCCATGGTCGGTAGCGCCAGTGCCAGCGCGCCATCCGCGCCGGTCCAGAATGTCGATTCGATTCGCGTGCCGCCGGTCGGACCATTCACCGCCGTTGGTGGACGCGTCGCGAAAACGCCCGGCACGTCCGCCCACTGATCGCGCATCAGGTGTTCTTCGATCAAGTGGCGCCCGGTCGACAGCGGCACATCGTGTGGCAACTTCACCGGTCCGACGCGATCACGTCGCGAATCGAACCAACGATCGAACAACGTCTTTACGTCGGGGCACGCAAATCCCCACACGCGCAGCCGCAGGGTGACCGACGTTCCCATGTCAAGATCCGCGCCCCGATCGTTGGACGGCGCGCGGCCGTTGCACAGGGCGTAACGCACGCCGGGTCGGACCGATGGCGCGCAGATCGACAGGGTGGCCGCGGACCGGTCCGCGTTTTCGACGACCAGAAGGCCCACCTGTCCGATGGATGTGGCGGGTTCGGCCAAGACCAGCAACCCGAAGCCGGAATCGGGCCCGGCGCCTGGCAAGCGAATGCCGATCGTGGGAACCGCCACGTCAGCCGCGCCAAGCGCGATGCTCGACTCCCCAGGTTGATTGTTCAGGCGCGGGACGTCCGTGAGGATGGCGGGAACATGCGGTCCGATGTCAGACGGTTCGGATAGAAGCGGCGGGAACGAAATATGCCGTGATGCGAATCGGTTCCCGGCATACACCGCGCCAGGAATCAGTAGGTACGCATCGCGAGACCACCTGCCGATCGACAACGTGACGGCCAGGCTGGCGTTGGGTAACCGTCCGCGAAGCACCTTGAACGAGACCTCGATGTCGGTGGCGTCGGGACGATCGCGGGCGGGAACAACGCGGCTGCGGCAACTGACCGTGGTGTCTCCAAGGACCAATTTCGCGGAGCCCGATGGCGCGGGCATCTGGACATCGCTGGTCGCGGCGACGTTGCTCTGATCGAATCTCGTCAACCTGAGCCCCAGGGTGACCCCGCCGTCCGATAGGGACGCCGCCAAGGATCGCCGTGGTTCGCGCGCTGCCAGGGCGGCACGGGGTGAAACGCCCGGTTCGGGACGAAGCGCCCACGCGATCCCGCCGAAGCCTATTCCCTGAAGAAACCCCCGCCGACGCATCTGGCGGTCAGTATCTCACGCCGTTGCGGGCACACGGAATAACAGCACGGTGCCGGCTGGGCATGATCAGGGGCCCGTCCCGCCTTCCAGGACCCGGGGAGCCCTTCGGTCGCTTGTGTTAGGCTGCGCCGGCTCCCGTGAGATCGACTTTGGTCATCACGGCGGTGGTCTTGGTCGCGACACCGGTGGCCGGCTGTCGTCCGTACAAGGGTGCGCCGGCCGGAGCCGCGGCGGTTGCCGGCGGCGAAGTGGTCCTTGAAAGCGGCCTTGGGACAAGAGCCGTCTTCAAACTCCCCAACGGACTTGCCGTTGTGTTGGAGGAAAATCACGCCGCACCGGTTGTCGCGCTGCAAGCCTGGGTCGGCGTCGGCTCCGCGGACGATCCTCCCGGCCAGGAGGGCATGGCGCACCTTCTGCAGCATCTGCTGTTCCTTTCGACCCGGAATCGCCCCGCCGGGCAGATCGGACGCGACGTGGCGGCCATCGGGGGGCGGATGGGTGCCTGGACCAGTTACGACCAGACGGTGTTCCACGGGCTCGTTGCTTCCCCGTTTGTGCACACCGGCATCGATCTGCTTGCCGAGGCGTTGGGTCAGGCCGCGTTGGCGCCGGCCGACGTCGAGACAGCAAGGCGGGCCGCCAGGGACGACCTTCGCCAGGCCGCTCTTGCTCCTGATCGCGTCGCCGCGCAGGCGGCGCTTGCGACGGCGTTCAACCCGCATCCTTTTGGTCGGCCCCTCCTGGGCACGGATGCCTCCGTGGCGGCGATCACCGCCGCTCAGGTCAGAGATTTCTTCGATCGGTCGTACGGCGCCGCCAACACGACGCTGGTGATCGTCGGCGATTTCGACGCGCGCTCCGTTCGGGCGCGCGTCGCGACGACGTTCGGATCTTGGCGATCGGGCGCGCCGCCTCCCAAACGCACGCGTCCCGCGGATCAGGCCGCGCCTCGTGTCGCGGTCTTGACCGCGGATGTACCGGCGCCCCAGTTGGTGGTTGGGTTTCGAACCCCGGACGCGCGGCACGGCGACATTCCCGCGCTTGAACTGCTGGCGGCGGTTTTGGGATCGGGCCGGGGAGGGCGGCTTGAAACCGAGATGACCCGCAACCGCCAACTGGCGACGGAGTCCCGGGCTTACCTGTTCAACGCCAGGGACGTCGGTCTGTTGGTCACCACGACCAGCCTGGGTCCGGGGCGCGTCGATGAAGCCGCGCGTGCCGTCGTCGATGAAATGCTGCGCCTGACGCGCGAGCGCATTGGCCCCGACGAACTGGCGCGCGCGCGGACGATCGTGGAAGGGGACGGCGCATCCAGCAAGGCCAGCCTGCACGGCTATACGCGCAGGCTGGGTCTGTACACGGCGCTGGTCGGCGATCCTGGATTCGAGGCGACCTATCTCGATCGTCTCCGCAAGGTCGATGCTGGTGATCTGTTGGACGCCGCCGCTCGAACGTTTCGCCCCTCGAACATGATCGTCGCCGCCGTATTGCCGGCTGCGCGCGATCCCCACCGCGATGATCGCGCGGCCAAGCTGACGTCGCGGTTGCAGGTCGTGGCCGGGGCGCCCGAATCGCGTGCGGTGCCGCCGGTGGCAGAGGCGCCGGTATCGGCAACCGGACGCGAAATCGTCGACTATCTACTGCCCTCCGGTGTCCGCCTGTTGGTTCTCCGGGATGACACCGCGCCTCAGCTGTCTGTTCGCGCCGTGTGGTCGGGTGGTGTTCGGTTCGAGGACGCGCGTCTGGGCGGCGCGACGTCGTTGCTGGCCCGCCTTCTGCCCCGGGGAACCAAGACCCGCGGCCCCGAACAATTGGCCGCCGAACTTGGCGACATCGCAGGCACGATCGACGGAATCGCCGGGATCGACAGTCTGGGCATGCGTGGTGATTTCCTGGCGTCCCACTGGGAGCGCGGTCTGGAACTGCTGGTCGATTGCCTGCGAAATCCAAGACTCGCCGACCAGGAAATCGAAGGGGAACGTCGTGTCTTGCTGGACGCTATCCGCGCCCGCGACGACGATCCGACCGAGTTGGCGCTGCGTTTGTTCCAAGGGACGTTGTTTGGCCGCCACCCCTACCGCCAGGATGTCCTCGGCACGCCGGATTCCGTTGCCGGCCTCACCCGGCGCCGCTTGCTGGATCACTATCGCCGGTTCTACGGTCCCCGGGGCTTGACGGTGGCGGTCCTGGGCAACGTCCAGCCCGAACGCGTGGCGGCGAAGGTTCAGTCGCTTTTCGCCGACGGTGCCGCGCGACCAGGGGAACGAGAGATTCTGGCCGTGGTCGCCCAGCCGGCGCGATCCGAACCGGCCGAGGTCTTTCAGCTGACCACCAAGGCACAGGCGCGCATCGTGGTTGGTTATCCCGGCGTGACGATGCAGGATCCCGATCGCTTCGCACTCGAGGTCCTGGCCGAGGTTCTGGGTGGGTCCGGCGGCCGCCTGACCAGACTGCAAGACCAGCGGGGGTTCGTGCAGGGTGTCGGGGCGGCGTCCTTCGAAGGCGTCGACGCGGGCTATCTGGCCGCCTACGCGGTCGTTCGTTCCGACGCGATCGATGCCGTGGTTCCCATCATGCGCGCCGAGATCGC
>JANOJB010000072.1:0-12537 GCA_031407985.1 Pseudomonadota bacterium
GGCGACCAGCGCCGTTGTCCAGGCACCATGACTGGCGGTCACGGTCGTGCCGCTGAACTGCCGTCGGCAGATTGACGTCATCAGAACCGGGAAGCCGCCCCGTTCGCGCGCGCCGTTGATGAACGTCTTCAGATAGTCGCGGTAGGTCGTGGCCGGATCGGTGTACCGCGCGGGATCTTCGGATTTCTCGTCGTTGTGCGCGAACTGCACGAACAGATAGTCGCCGGTCGCGATCTTGGCCTTCAACGTTGCCCACGCGCCCTCGTCGATGAAACTTTTCGAGCTGCGCCCCGACAGAGCGGCATCGTTGACCCGGACGCTGCTTTGAAACAGCGGTTGCAGCGCGGCGGCCCATCCGACCCGCATTGTGGGATCGGTCGCGGGGAAGATCGCGGCGGTCGAATCGCCGGCCACGTGCACACCGACGGTTGCGGGCAGGGGAGGCGCGTCGATGCTGGAACCGGCGTCGGTCGGAGCGCCGCCGGTTCCCGTCGCGGCGCCACCCGAGCCGGAGCCGGCTGCGCCTCCGCTTCCACCTCTGCCGCCGGCAGCATCGCCGGCGCCGGCGTCGACCGGACTGCCGCCGCGGCCGCCACCGCCACCTCCACCGCTGCCCAATGGAGCGCCACCTGTTCCGCCTCGCCCCGCGCCTCCGCCCGTCCCTGTCGACGTGGCACCGCCCGTCGGGGTGGGGGTCGCGCCACCGCTGCCGGCGCCGCCGGTCGCGCCGGCGTCCATGGGGCCACCACCTCCGCCAGTCGACCCAGCGTCCACCGGGCCCGTGCCGCCGCCCGAGCCGGTCGTGCCACCGGTGCCGACGACGCCCGGCGCGCCGCCGGTCGCGGCGCCACCGGAGCCGGCTGGGCCCGGGGTTTGGCCGCCGGTTGCGGCGTTACCGGTTCCACCGCCAGTTCCGGTGCCTGGATTGGAATCGACCGGCGTACAGCCGACGACGGCGATCCACAGGATCACCGTGGCTGCCAGCAAATCGCGAAGGGAAGTGGGGCGTAGGGTGGGACGAAACGGCATGCTGGTGGGGCTCCTTGGGGGGTGGGAGAGCCCCGTTCATGTCGCAAGCCGCGGCGTTCGATCCCGGAATCGACCTGTCTGCTACCCGATATCACCAGCTGTTATCATGCCGGCTTGCTCGGATCTGCGCGCCTTCCTTGCGGTGCCCGTGTTCGTCGCCTGACGGTTGGCGCTTGGCGCTTTCCGCAATTCGAAACCGGACAGTGGAGCGACGTTTTCCTCAAGGGATCCCCGCGATGACCAGCACCAGCGGGCGGGCCCCGCGAACCAATTTCGCTTACCTCGAGAAACACGACCAGCAGCTCGTGCGATTGGGCATGCTTGCCGAGCGCTATTTTCCCGAGGATCCCAACACCTCCATTCTCAAGCTCCGCCAGTTGAGCGAGCTGTTGGCCCAGCTTGTCGCGACGAAGGTGGGGATCTACACGTCGCACGAGGAGGCGCAGTACGATCTGCTTCGTCGGCTTCAGGATCAGGGCATTCTCCCCCGCGAGATTGCCCAGCTTTTCGGCGAGGTCCGGCGGGCGGGGAACGCTGCCACCCATGCTGTCGCCGGTGACCACCGCACGGCTCTCGCGGTTCTCAAGATCACCTGGCAGCTTGGCGTCTGGTTTCACCGGACCTTCTCGAACACGTCGTTCAAGTCCGGTCCGTTCATTCCCCCGACCGCACCCGAGGACGAAAGCGAGGAGCTTCGCGTCGAGCTGACAAGACTCAGCCAGGCACTCGCTGATCACCAGGCCGCTCATCAGGAGGCCGCGCAACGCCTGGAATCGACGGAGGCGAAACTGCGCGAGGCCAAGGACGAGCAGACGTTCTGGGAGCAGATGGCCGTCGAGGCCGAGCAAGCCAAGGCTGCGCTAGAGCTGAAGCTGGCCGCGGAGCAGGCCCAAGGCGTCGGCCAACCGAAGGGGGCCCTGGCCGCCCTGGTCACGGCCGCCGGCACTGCTGCGAATGCGGTCGAGCTTGACGAGGCGGAAACGCGCAAGCTCATCGACGAACAGCTTCGGCAGGCTGGTTGGACGGTCGACTCTGTCGCGCTCTCCTTCGCGAAGGGTGCGCGCCCCGAAAAAGGAAAAGACATGGCCATCGCCGAGTGGCCCACGGCGAGCGGCCCGGCCGACTATGTGCTTTTCGTGGGGCTCACGCCCGTCGCGGCGGTCGAAGCAAAGCGCAAGAACATCAATGTCTCGGGCGCGCTCCAGCAGGCAAAGCGCTACAGCCGTACGTTCAAGCTGAAAGACGACGCGGTATCGTCGGGAAGCCCGTGGGGAGAGTTTCAGATCCCGTTCGTCTTCTCGTCCAACGGTCGCCCGTTTCTGCGCCAACTGGCCACCCACAGCGGCACTTGGTTCTGCGACTTGCGCACCCCCGAGAACCTCGGGCACCCCCTCGACGGGTGGTATACGCCGGAAGGTCTGGTCGCCCTCCTAAAACGCGACGAGCAGCGTGCCAACCAGCACCTCAAACAGCAGCCCTTCGCCTACGGATTCCCCCTGCGTCCGTATCAGCAGGCGGCCATTGAAGCTATTGAGGCCGCTATCGGACAGGGCCAGCGCGAGATGCTGCTGGCGATGGCGACCGGTACGGGGAAGACGAAGACCTGCATCGCGCTCGTTTACAGGCTCCTGAAGGCGCAACGGTTTCGCCGCGTCCTGTTCCTGGTGGACCGTCAGGCCCTCGGGGAGCAGGCGACGAATGCGTTCAAGGACACGCGCATGGAGAGCTTGCAGACCTTCGCCGACGTCTTCGGTATCAAGGAACTGGACGAACAGAAACCGGACGCCGACACCGCTGTTCATATCGCAACAATCCAGGGCCTGGTACAGCGCGTGCTGTATCCGGCCGAGGACACGGCGCCGCCGGCGGTCGACCAGTACGATTGCATCGTCGTCGACGAGTGCCATCGGGGCTACACGCTCGACCGCGACCTGTCGGACACCGAGCTCGGCTTCCGAGGCTTCGACGATTACATTTCGAAGTACCGCCGCGTCCTCGACTATTTCGACGCGGTGAAGGTAGGCCTGACCGCGACCCCGGCGCTGCACACGACGCAGATCTTCGGGAAGCCCATCTTCACGTACGGCTACCGCGACGCGGTCGTCGACGGCTACCTGATCGATCACGAGCCACCGGTGCAAATTCAGACTCAGCTTTCCATGAGCGGAATCGTCTGGGCTGCCGGGTCCGAGGTTCCGGTCTACAACCCTCGCCAGAACCAGGTCGATCTGGTCACCACGCCGGACGAGATCCGAATCGAGGTCGACGAGTTCAATCGCAAGGTCATCACGGAATCCTTTAACCGGGTGGTCTGCGAATACCTCGCGGGTGAAATCGACCCCTCATCGCGGCAGAAGACGCTGGTCTTTTGCGTGAACGACGCGCACGCCGATCTGGTCGTTGACGAGCTCAAGAAGGCGTTCATCAAGCAGTACGGCAGCGTGGAGGATGACGCCGTTCTCAAGATCACGGGCGCGGCGGACAAGCCGCTTCAATTGATCCGCCGGTACAAGAACGAACGAAACCCCAACGTGGCGGTCACGGTCGACCTGCTTACGACGGGCATCGACGTTCCCGAGATCTGCAACCTGGTCTTCCTGCGCCGGGTGAACAGCCGGATCCTCTTCGACCAGATGCTGGGGCGCGCGACACGTTTGTGCGAGGACATCGGGAAAGAGGTTTTTCGGGTCTTTGACGCTGTCCGGATCTACGACGCGCTGAAAAACATGACGGCTATGCAGCCTGTGGTCGTGAACCCATCTATCACATTCGATCAACTCGCCCGCGAACTGGGTCAGGTCGCAACCGACGACGAACGGGCCTTCGTCCGCGACCAGTTCATAGCCAAGCTCCAGCGCAAGAAGAGGCATCTGGGCGGCACGCAAGCGGAGGACTTCGAGATACGGGCCGGAATGACGCCCGACGCCTTCATCCGACAACTGCGCACGATGCCGCTACCCGAAATCGCGGCGTGGTTCACTGGGAGGCAGTACCTGGGCGAGATATTGGATCGGGTGGGATATGGCCCCCGCCCGCCGACGTACGTTTCAATGCACGACGATGTTCTTGCGCGCATCGACCGCGGTTATGGAAACGCGACGAAGCCGGAAGACTACCTAAAGGAGTTTTCGGACTTCATCAAAAACCAGGGCAACGCGATCCCGGCCCTTGTCACGGTCCTTACGCGGCCGCGCGACCTGACGCGGAAGCAGTTGCGCGAGCTGGCGTTCGAGCTGGACCGCGCGGGTTTCCCCGAATCCAGCTTGGCGACGGCCTGGCGCGAAATGACGAATCAAGACATCGCCGCCCGCATCGTCGGTTACATCCGGCAGGCCGCCATCGGCGACGCCCTGGTGCCGTACGAACAACGGGTCGACCGGGCGCTGCAGACCATCCTGGCCGGACGGGCGTGGACGACGCCGCAACGTCAGTGGCTGCAGAAGCTCGCGGCGCAGACAAAGGCAAACGTGATCGTCGACCGCGCGGCCCTCGACGATCCAGATCTGGTGTTCAAACGCGAGGGCGGGGGCTTCGCCCGGCTGGATCGTATCTTCGGGGGCCAGCTTCAGGAGGTGCTCGAGTCGTTCAACGAGGGGCTGTGGGCGGCACCTCCGGGGGTGGCGGGATGACCAAGACGCGGCCTCGGCCAAAACTCGCAACGCTGGTGCGAGTTTCTTCGACGGCGCTACACCGCGGGAAGGGCGCGTCCAAGGGCACTAGCGCAAGGAAGGGGTTGGCGGCGAAATCAAAACTCGCGGCACTGCCGCGAGTTTTGAGCAAGGTCGTGGAGGCCCGGGAATTCGAGGCTATTCTGAACCTCATCCGCAGAGGCCGCGCGCGGGTGTTTGCGGCAGCGAATCTCGAATTGGTCGACCTGTATTGGACCATCGGCGAACACATCAGCCGCAAGGTCGCGCACGAGGGGTGGGGGCGAAGCACGGTCCTGAGACTGGCCGATTGGCTGGCCGCGCGCGAGGCCGGTTTGAGAGGATTTTCGGCTTCGAACCTCTGGCGGATGCGCCAGATCTTCGACGCGTATGCTGGCGACACAAAACTCGCACCACTGGTGCGAGAATTACCTTGGTCGTCGAACCTGCTGATCCTTGCCCATTGCAAGACTCCCGAAGAGCGCGAGTTTTACATCCGCCTCGCGTCTCAGCAACGATGGCCCAAACGAGAACTCGACCGTCAGCTAAACAGCGCTCTATTCGAACGGATGGCAAGCGGAAAGGTCAAGCTTTCGGCCGCACTCACCAAGCAGCATCCCGACGCGGCGTCTGTCTTCAAAGACCGCTATATGCTGGAGTTTCTCCAGCTTCCCGAGAATCACGCCGAGCGCGACCTGCAACGCGCCCTGGTCTCGAACCTGAAGCAGTTCCTGCTGGAGCTGGGACGTGACTTCTCGTTCGTGGGCGAGCAGTTCTGCGTGCAGGTGGGGCGCGACGACTTCTTTATCGACCTGCTGTTCTTCCACCGGGGCCTGCAAGCACTGGTGGCCATTGAGCTGAAGGTGGGCCGGTTCAAGCCGGCGGACCTGGGCCAGCTTCAGTTCTATCTGGCGGCCCTGGACCGGGACCACAAGAAGTCGCACGAGGCGCCGAGCATCGGGGTCTTGCTGTGCAAATCTCGCGACAAGGACGTCGTCGAATACGCGCTGTCGCGTAGTCTGTCGCCGGCGCTGGTGGCGGAATACCAGACGAAGCTTCCCGACAAGGCGTTGCTGCGGGCCAAGATGGACGAGATTTACGAACTCATCACGTCGAACACGCACGAAGACGAAGACAAGGATTCATGACCGTTACCCACGACATCGTCGCCAAGCTGTGGAACCTGTGCAACATCCTGAAGGACGACGGGGTGACGTATCACCAGTACGTCACGGAACTGACGTACCTGCTGTTTCTGAAGATGGCGAAGGAGACGGGCACCGAGGACCAGATCCCGAAGGGGTATCGTTGGGATGTTCTGGAGAACAAGGCGGCGCCTGACCGGCTGGAACATTACAAGGAAACGTTGATACGCCTCGGCTCGCGTGGGTCCACGTTGGTCCAGGAGATCTTCGGGAACGCCAGCTCGTTCATCAAGAAGCCGGCCACTCTATCGACGCTGGTCGCCGAGATCGACAAGCTGGATTGGTACAGCGCGCGCCAGGAGGGGCTGGGCGATCTGTACGAGGGTCTGCTGGAAAAGAACGCGAACGAGAAGAAGTCGGGGGCAGGGCAGTATTTCACGCCGCGCCCGCTGATCGACGCGATGGTGGCGGTCATGAAGCCGGGGTTGGATGACGTCATCCAGGATCCGGCCGCGGGTACGGGGGGATTCCTTATATCCGCCAATCGGTATTTGCGGCAGCAGGTCGACGTGTCGACGTTGAAGGATGCGCTGCAGAAGCGCTTCTACACGGGCACGTTCTACGGGATGGAACATGTGCAGGATACGCACCGCTTGGCGTTGATGAACCTGATGCTGCACGGGTTGGATTCCGACCCGAAGGGCGCCGGCATTCGTTACGGCGACACGTTGTCGCCCGAGGGCGAGGCGCTGCCGAAGGCGACGCTGATTCTGACCAATCCGCCGTTCGGGACGAAGAAGGGGGGAGGGCTGCCGACGCGCACGGATTTCACGTTTCCGACCAGCAACAAGCAGTTCTGTTTCGTGCAGCACATCTATCGTGGGTTGAAGCCGGGCGGTCGGGCGGCGGTGGTGCTGCCCGACAACGTGTTGTTCGAGGGCAACGTCGGCAAGCAGATCCGCGGCGATTTGATGGACAAGTGCAACCTGCACACGATTCTGCGGCTGCCGACGGGGATCTTCTACGCGCAGGGGGTGAAGACGAACGTCTTGTTCTTCACGCGCGGGGAAAAGGACAAGGACAACACCAAGGAGGTGTGGGTCTACGACCTGCGGGCGAACATGCCCCAGTACGGGAAGCGGACGGTGCTAACGCGCGAGCACTTCGCGGAGTTCGAGGCGGCGTACGGCAAGGATCCGCTGGGCGGCGCGAAAAGCCTGGCCAAGCGGAAAGACACCGGCGAGGAGGGGCGATTCCGGAGGTTCACGCGCGAATGGATCGCCGAGCGGGGGGAGAATCTGGACATCGCGTGGCTGAAGGACGACAGCGACGGAGCAAACGACGCGTTGCCGGAGCCCGCGGTGCTGGCGCGCGAGGCGATGACGGAACTGGAGGGGGCGTTCGAGGAGCTACGGGGGATTCTTTCGGAATTGGGCGAGGATGTTGAGGAGGCGGTGGCGTGAGCGAACTTCCCAATGGCTGGGCGACGGCAACCGTAGTGGACCTGATCGCGGCAGACGGTGTCTTCGCGGACGGGGACTGGGTCGAGAGCAAGGATCAAGATCCAGAGGGAGAGATCCGTCTGCTCCAGCTCGCAGATATTGGCGATGGCGTGTTCGTCGATAAGTCCAACCGCTTCGTCAACGATGGGACGTTCGAGCGGCTGCGTTGTACCGAACTGTTCGAGGGAGACGTGCTGATCGCTCGAATGCCGGATCCTCTGGGTCGGGCATGCCTCACACCGAAACTGCGCCAACGATGTATCACGGTCGTTGACGTTGCGATCGTGCGCCCTGGTCCAACCTCGGTTGGTCCGAAGTGGCTGATGCATTTTTTGAACGCGCCACCGGTGAGGCAGCTCATCGAGTTGCAATCGTCGGGGACGACACGTCGTCGAATCTCGCGAGGTAACCTTGCGCAACTTGACTTGCCGGTCCCGCCGCTCCCGGAGCAGAAGCGCATCGCCGACAAGCTCGATGCCCTGCTCGCACGGGTGGACGCCTGCCGCGACCGCCTCGACCGGGTCCCCGCCATCCTCAAACGCTTCCGCCAATCCGTCCTCGCCGCCGCTACCACCGGCGACCTCACCCGGGACTGGCGGGAGGAAGAACCGACCGAGAGCGTGTTCGATGAGAACAGCGGAACAGTGCCGCTTCCTTCTTCGTTACCCGACCTTCCTCCGGGCTGGCGCTGGATCCCGTTTGGCGGCCTAGTGTCGTCCCTCAGAAGCGGGACGTCGATGGTTCCCTCAGATGTGAAGACTGCTTTTCCAGTTCTGAGGTCAAGCAGCGTGCGGCAAAGGACGTTGGACCTTGCGGATGTCAGATACCTTCGTCCGGACGGTCCATTTCGCAGCGCCGATGTTCTCGCAGAGGGCGATCTCCTATTCACGAGGTTGAGCGGCAGCCTTCAGTATGTTGCAAACTGCGTTCTGGTTCGAGACCTGGGCAAGATGAAGGGGGTTCAGTACCCGGACCGTCTTTTTCGCGCGAAGCTGAAGGACGAACGGCTGGGTCCCTACGTGGAGGTCTGTTTCGGCAGCCCGGCGCTCCGGGCGTTCTTGGAGGTTGAATCCAAATCGACTGCGGGCCATCAGCGCGTTTCGATGGGGGCGATTACAGGGTTTCCGATTCCATTGCCACCACCCCGCGAGCGAGTCGAGATCGTCCGCAGGGTAGACGCACTGCTTAACCAAGTGGACCGGCTCGATAACTCTTGTTTGGAGGTAACCGCAAAGACTAATCGACTCACTTCGTCCGCCCTCGCCAAGGCCTTCCGCGGCGAGTTGGTCCCCCAGAACCCCAGCGACGAGCCCGCATCCGCATTGCTTGCCCGAGTTGGAGGCGATCGTGGGAATCTGGTCGGTACCACTGAAAAGAAGCGCGGCGCCAACAACGGCAACCGAGGTCCCGTCGCCAAATCGAAAGCGACGCCCAAAAGAGGACGTCCTTTGAAGGAAGCGGCGACCCAATGACCGCGATTCCCCTACAATGCCGAGCACACGCGCCGAACACGTCTCGCGGTCCGGCAGGAGCGTTCACATGATTCGCACCATCCAGATCGAAGGGTTCAAGTCCATCGCCTCCCAGACGCTGGAGCTTGGCCGCGTCAATTGCTTCATCGGCGCGAACGGCGTCGGCAAGAGCAACGTTTTGGAAGCGATCGGCATATTGGGTGCCGCCGCCAGCGGGCGCGTGGATGACGAGTCGATCAGGCGGCGAGGGGTACGGCCGGGTCCACCCCGGTTGTACGAGACCTCCTTCGAGGTCGGCCATATTCCGCCACACATCACGCTCGGCGCCGTCGGCGATCTCAAGGAACAGTTTCGCGTGTCCCTATTGAACCCGCTTGAGAATCCTGAGCCTGCCTGGTCGTTCAAGACCGAAACGCTGTCGGACGGCAGCGCGACCATCGTTTCACGAGGAGTAAAATCCGACATAGGTATTTTGGCCGCCACCGCTGGGCTGTCGGCATTGAAGGTCGTCGAGATGGCCGTTGATAGCGCCGCCGCCCGCCTGCTCCAGACGCTACAGGCGTACGCCATGTATTGCCCGAATACCCCCACCCTTCGCGGCACCGTGGTTGACGGCCAAACGCGCGTCCCGGTCGGGCTGTCCGGCGGCAGATTGGCCGAAGGCTTCGACGAACTTCGCAAGGTCATGGGCGAAAAGCGCTGCATCGATGAAATTTTGGAACTGGTGGATTGGGTCCGTGACATCGACACCATTGATTCGGCGGGGCCGATTCTGTCCCCTTCTGTACCGCGCGGCGAGAACGTTCTTCGGTTTACCGACGTGTTCATGAAAAGCGGCCGAAACACGCTGACCGCGTACGACGCCAGCGTAGGCGTCCTGTACGTTCTGTTCTGCGCCATCCTGTGCCTGTCGCCCAGTGCCCCGAAGCTGTTCGCGGTGGACAATCTGGATCAGGCGCTGAACCCGCGCCTGATCACGCGGTTGACCGAACGCCTGTCAGGTTGGTTGAGGGAGACGGCCGATCGGCAAATCTTGTTCACCGCCCACAATCCGGCTGTTCTGGATGGTCTGGACCTCACGGACGATGAGGTGCGTCTGTTTGCGGTGGATCGCAACAGCGAGGGACACACCTGTATCAGCCGTGTGACACCATCGGAAAAACTGCTGGCGCTGAACAAAGAATACCCGCTATCCCGACTGTGGCTGATGGGGCACCTGGGGGCCGTGCCCAATGTCTGAGCTGCGCGTCGCGCTGGTAGCCGAAGGACCGACGGACCGGGTAATCATAGAGGCGGCTCTGAAGGCCATTCTGAGCGGACCATTCTTTCTGGGCTTCCTTCGGCCCGAGAAAATCCGCCCCGACATGGGCGGGGGTTGGTGCGACGTGTTCAAATGGTGTCGCGAGACTGCAGCGCGGGCCGCCTCTTTGGAAGACGATCCGACCCTCGAAAACTATGACCTGTTCATCCTTCACCTGGATGCAGACGTGGCCGAGGTGACCTATGAAAATGGCGGCGCGCCGGTAGTGGCGGCATCGCAGGGCTTGCTGCCCCTACCTTGTTCGAGTCCCTGCCCGCCGGCTTCCGGCGCAGTCGACGAGCTCCGGAAGCGACTGACTAGCTGGCTCGGCGTTACGACCGTTGGCCCGCGAACAGTTCTGTGCGTTCCGTCGAAATCGAGCGAGGCGTGGTTGGCCGCTGCCGTCCTTCCGACGGGCCACGCCGTCCTGGCCGGCATCGAATGCGCCCTCCACCTAGAAGCGCGGCTTCCCAAGGCTCAAAGGATTCAAAAGAGTCAGCGGGCGTACCAAGAACGAGCGCCGACGATCAAATCGCAATGGTCCCAGGTTGAGAAAGTGTGTTCGCAAGCATTGCGGTTTAGTACTGAGGTTCGGGTGGCCGCCGCAGTTGTCGCACTCACGGCCGACTGACTACCAGGTCGGCCGCACGGACCTTCACAGATTGTCGCCTGCTCCGCGCCGGAGGTCCCTATGAACATCCCCGACTACCAATCCCTGATGCTGCCCCTCCTCGAGGCGCTCGTCGACGGCAGCGAACACCTCGTTCGCGACGTGCGGGAAAGCCTCGCCGCCAAGTTTGGGCTCGGCACGGCAGAGCGCGAGGCGCTGTTGCCCAGCGGCAAGCAGCCGATCTTCGACAATCGCCTGGGATGGGCGAAGACCTACCTCGCCAAGGCGGGACTCGTCTTGTCGGTCAGGAGGGGCGTGTACCAGATCACCGACCGCGGTTGCTCGGTCGTCGCGTCGAAACCTGGGCGGGTCGACACGGCCTACCTGGCGAAGTTCCCCGAGTTCGAGGAATTCCGGCGGAAGACCGAGGATGAGGCGGACGATGCCGGGAGATCGCCGAAGGTAGACGCCGGTCCACTCGACACCGCGGCCGCGACACCGACGTCGACCCCCAGGAATCTTTGGACGCCGCGTACCACCAACTGAGACGCGCGGTCGAGACCGAACTGTTGTCGGCCGTCAGAGGCGCGTCGTTCCGGTTCTTCGAGCGTCTGGTCGTCGAGCTGCTGGTGAAGATGGGCTACGGCGGATCCCTGAAGGATGCCGGTAAGGCCATCGGGCGCAGCGGCGACGACGGGCTGGACGGGATCATCAAGGAGGACCACCTGGGCCTGGACGCCATCTACATCCAGGCGAAACGATGGGAACGAACCGTCGGTCGCCCCGAGGTCCAGGCCTTCGCCGGCAGTCTCGAAGGCGTGCGCGGGCGCAAGGGCGTGTTCATCACCACCTCGACCTTCTCAAGCGACGCACGCGAATACGTCTCGCGGATCGAAAAGAAAATCGTCCTGGTCGACGGCCAGCAACTGGCGTCGCTGATGACCGACTTCGGCATTGGCGTCACGCCCGTCAGCACCTACGAGGTCAAGCGCGTCGACGGCGACTACTTCTCCGAGGAAGGCTGACCGGAGGGCGCCTTGGCTTGCCCGGTGACAGCGGGGGCGGGAGGAACGCCAGTGAGGGTGACAGATTCCGCTGCGCCGTCGCCGCGCCGAGCTGAACGCCGCCCCGCTGGTACGGGAAACGTGGGGGTGTTGAGGGACCGCGCCCGTCAGGTCGGTTGGCAGATTTCAGGGATGGGGAGTTATCCTGTCCCGCCCCGTCGCGGACGGGTGGAGAGCGACAGACATGAAAGCAGGCATTCTTTACGGTGATCGGGACGTTCGGGTGGGCAGCCTGCCCGATCCCGAAATCGGGCCCAGCGACGTGTTGGTGAAAAGCGCGTACGCCGGTTTGTGCGGCACGGATCTGCACATCTACCGCGGTGAATTTCATGCCCGCGTGAAATGTCCCGCCGTGCAGGGGCACGAATTCGGCGGCGTTGTCGAGGAGGTGGGGCGCGACGTCCGGGGATTCGCCCGCGGCGATCGGGTAGCGGTCGATCCGATCGTGTCGTGCCATGCGTGTGCGGCTTGCCTGTCGGGTCGAATCAACGCGTGCAAGACGCTGAAGCTGCTGGGCGTCGATCTGCCGGGTGGGTTTGCCCAGTACGTCGCCGCGCCCGCCAGTCACCTGTTCAAGCTGCCCGAGAACGTGCCGCTGGCGCAGGTACCGATGGTCGAGGTGTACGGCCTGGGGCATCACGTCTTGACGCGTGGACAGGTCCAGCCGGGTGAAACGGTCGCGTTGCTCGGCGCGGGCAAGCTGGGTTTGGCCGTCCTTGACGTGCTGAACCACGGGGCATCGCCCGCCACGACGATCGTCGTCGACGT
>JANOJB010000075.1:0-20972 GCA_031407985.1 Pseudomonadota bacterium
CGTATGGATGTCGACCTCGGTGTGCCATCGAGTACCTATGACATCACCGATATCGGATGGGACGGGGAGGCGTTTGCGGTGCACTTACAGCTTCCATCGACCAGGGAGATCTTCGTTGCGCGTGTCGCTCCCGACGGTCAGGTCATTCTGCCCCTCACGAAGTACGGAGCCACCCCCAGTGGGGGTGGGATGCCGCTGGGGTACCGGATGTCGACGAATGCGACCAGCGGAATGAGCTATCTGTTCGACGCTTCGGGAGGCCGGTTTCTGAGCGGACATGACCGCGCGGGGCAGGCGGTTCCGTGGGCGGCGACCCGGCCGCTCGACATCATGCTCCCGAATGGACTCAGTACCGTGACGAGCAATCCAGGCGTCGCCGCCGACGCCGAAGGTGGGGCATGGGTGGCGTGGACGCAGACTAGTCTCAGCGGGCTCGCGGCACACGTGACCGGGGCTGGCGCGGTCGACCAGTCTGTGATCCTGAGAGCCAATCGGGCGCTGGCACGAATGTCACCCGCGATAGTCGCGGCGTCGAGCACGCAAGTCTGGGTGGCCGGAAGCACTGGTGACGAGGCGATCACCGTTTACGAATTCGACGGTGCGGCTCTCCGAGAACCGCGACCTTTGGTCAGCAGTCCGTTCGCACCGAACGATCCAGTCAATGTTTGGGACACGCGTGACTACTACTCTTTCGACTGGCAAGACGAGCGCTGGCTGTCGTTCTCCGAGCCAGCACTGCTGCACATCGTAAAGGTCCATGGGGATTGCACGTATCGGGCGGCGACGAAGGCGGCCGCGCAATGACGTCCAACTGGGAAGGGGAGCTGATCATGAAGCGAACAACGAGGTTCACGGGGCTGTTCGCGGGAGTGGTCGGAATTGTGGCCTTGCTCCATTCGGTGGAGGCTTGGTCGCAGGGAGCGGGTGGCGCAGGGGGGGCAGCCTGCTCGGTCGGCGGGGGTGGCGCGTCGGGCGGCGGTCCGTTGGGTGTCAGCTTGATCCATTGCCAGGCCTGGTACGGAGCCACCAGCGTCGGCGGGGCCGGGGGCGAGACCGCAGGGTCCTTGGGTCCTGGCAATGAGGGTCCAGGTTTTTTCAATTCCCCGTTCCATCGCAGTTACATGCTGTCGATCATGTATCACCATGACCAGGCATCCGATACCTCTGTTTCCGCGGCGATCGACAAGATCGGCAAGGTCGAGGTGTGTTGGATCGATACCGTGACGCAGGAACTGAGCTGCCCGGGCGGGACCTGGGTAATCTTCGATCGGTCCGTTGCGGGCGCGACACCACCCGTACCGTCGGTCGTCTCGAGGCCCTGTTTGGTCCAGGACGAGGCGCTGGAAGGTCAAGATCCCACGCGTAAGTCACCGATCGTGCGATGTCCTCCCTGTGCAAAGTTCGTGTACGACCAGAAGGCCGTCATTCCAGCGGTCGTCGGCGGAAACACCGTCTTCGACTGGGGCGACAACGCCTTCGAAAATCGGGCGGCATTTCTTCGGGTGACACCGGCTGGACAAACACCCCCGGCAATCACGCTCGCGGAGGCGATGGCACAGGCCAACGCTCACGGTCTGTGCGGAAACTCATCCATTCGAGCGGTTTCCTCGGATCCCAGGGCGCTTCCTCACGTCGTCAGCCCGAAGCCGGACTTCACCGCCTTTGACGGTGCGGATCAACTGAACGTCTGCCAGGGTGGCCGCTTTGGAGCGGGAACGGCCGCCCCGTATGAGATGTGCCTGAAAACCCACGGCCAGGCCACTTACGTGCAGAAGCTGATGGAGAGTATCGTGGCACACCACGTTCGGATCCAGGGCGGGCTGGCGGCGGCACCCCCCGTCGGCGTTGCGCCCAACGCGAACCAGCAGCATCTCATCTGGCCGAACGGAAACTCTCCGGGGGGCGCGGTCCTGCCCCTGCACACGATCATGGTCGCGGGCAGCAACGGTGGGGTCGCCGGCGGTAACCAGCTCTACGACCTGGGGAACCTTCTCGCCCTGGATATCGATCCGACCGACACGCCGTTGACGCTTGGTCGCCGTGGAAATGGATCGAACCTAACCTACCTGCTGTCGGTCACGACACACGAGCTTCTCCATATGCTTCAGTACAGTTGGGTTCGCGAGGTCAGTACCGACGCCGACCGGAACAGGATTTACGCGCTGATCTTTCCGGGTGAGTGGTTCCATGAGTCTTTGCCCGCTTCGGTCATGGAGGCGGCCTGCCTTCCGAACTTTCCGAACAACCCGCCGCCTCAACAGTGCGTGTCGTACTACAAGATTCTGAGGACGATCAACGGAGACGCCACCGCCTCATACCCTGGTAGCGGCCTGTACAGCGCGGGTCGCGGGATCTTGAGCAGGCCGCAAACGCATGCGCTCCTTTCCCCCTACGAATCTGGCTTCTTCTGGAACTACGTCTATCAACAGTTCTCGTACCCGCAATCCACCACGATCTTGGCGCACCCGCTGTTCGGTGCGACCGGCTTGCAGACAACCTCCTCGTCGATCCAGCGCGAGGATGACGCGGACACACGCACCCTCGCCTCCCGCCTCGACTCCGATCAGGGGTTCGACTTCGTCGGTCTCCTGTTCCAGCAGCTTGCCAACACCCCTGACGGAAGAGACACATGGGCCGCGATGGACGCCGCCCTTCAGAAGCATCTCGGCCGGAACCTCCGCGACGTGGTGTTCGACTTCCACACCAGTTTCTTCTTGAAGGACCTTGCAGCCAATGTGGATCCCCGGTGGAGAATCGACTGGGCGCACAAGGATGGCTACACGGCGACGAGCACAATCGCCAGCCTGAAGCCGATCCTCCCGCCCACCAGCGGTGATCTGTACGCCCCGACCCGCGATGGGTTGGTCCGCGCCCGACGGACGATGGATCGTGGGCAGGTATGCCCACCGCCACCGAATCGGGGCACGAACATCCCGGCGTGCGCTCCCGCGCCGGTGCCGATGCCGTTCGGCACTACCCAGAGCGTCGTCCAGGTCAGACTGGGACCGTATGGCACGACGGCGCTGTCGGTGATGCCCACAGGCCCCGCGTGGACGGCCCCGGGGAATTTGATGACCATCAAGGGAAGCAATGTGTTGTCGGTGGGCTTGTCACCGCGGTTTCGCGTGTTTCGGATCGACGGCGACGGCCAGGTTCCAAAAGCGATGTGCGGCGGAAGTCCGCTCCACGAGTGTCCGGTCACGGCACAGTTTCGATTGTTGCAGCCCGTCGGCACGAACTTCAGCGGGGAGTTCAACTTGACGGTCCCCATAGCGCCAGACACCAAAGAGGTGCTGCTGATCGCCAGCAACTCGATCGGGACGATGGCCAGCGCCTTCTCCCCGACGTTTGGTTCGACCTCCACGCCCCAGATCTCGCTCGGCAAGATTCCTCGGGTATTCCCCCGCTTTCCGGCGCCGCCCACGCCGCGGCCAAGCCCGCTTGTGGTCAAGCTGGGGCAGCGGTTGACGACCAATGTCGGGGTCCTGATTCCCCAGGACTCGATCACGGTCAGCATGCCCAACTGTGCCAAAGCCAATCAAGGCCCGGCCGCCTGCAACCTCCCATCCGCGAGCATCCAGTTCCTCCCGATGTCGGGCGGGCTCTCGCCCCTGGCGATTTCCGCGCCTGCGGATTTCTTCCCGATCCTCCCCGCGGGCGGATTCGGAACTCTGAATGTGAAAGTCGACGTTGCCAACTTGCCCAGCGCGACCGCCACGCTGGAGTATGCCAATCGCGTTCCCACGCAGGTGACGGCGCTGGTCATGGACAGCACCGTCGACATGGGGCTCTTCAAGCTTCCTTCGATGAAGACCGCGGCCAAGGCACTCCTTCAGTCGTTGCTCCCAGTCGGTGCGACGCCGGCCACTGACAAGGTCGCGCTGCTGGCATATGCGGAAGACGCGAGCACACTAACCGGCCCGAGCCCCGTCGACGTCACTGCCAGCTCGATCGCGGGGTTGGAACAGGCCATCGATGGAATGGCGATCTTCGAAGACAGCAGTATCGGCGACGGCGTTTTCGAGGCACAGGCTACATTGGCCAACGCGTTCGACGATCTCCAGGTCGGGAACCGTCCAGACAAGCAGATCATGATCGTCGTCAACGCCTCGCTGAACAACCAAAACGCGTTGCCCGAATTGTACGTCAACGGGAGTGCTACCCCGCCGACCGGGGACGGCAACGGCTCATGGGGTGGCCGACCGCTGACCTGGCCCGCGCGTCAGGCCGCGGGCCTGCCGTTGCCCGACGGGATCCAGACGATCGCGGTGGGTGACTTCGCGGATTTCGGCAGACTGGAAAGCCTGTCGCGCCTGACAGGGAGCGGCACGGTCGCCTTGCCTCTACCGTCGGATTCCCCCATCGATCAAGCCGAACTAACTCGGAAGTTCGCGGACGCGATCACCGCCAGCTACACGAATGCGTCCCGATATTCGCGGATTCTTGCCGGCACCTTCACCAGCAGCCAGACGGGCGGCCTGAATGAGCCCCTTCCTGGGATCGGTGCGGAGGCGACGGAATTACGGGTGATCGTCGTCGGCCCCAACGCGGCGGCACAGAACTTCTTCCTGTCGGGGCCGAGCGGAAATGTCCAGCCCATCGCCGAATCCGGGGACAGCGCCGCGTTCAAGGTGGCCAACCCTACCGGCGACTGGCACCTGCGCCTGACCAGCGTCGAGGGATCGAGCGCCATATTTTTCGTCGAGGCGAGCGTGGCAAGTCCAACCATCGAGCTGCTCACCCAGGTCGACGTTGCCGACCTGCCGCTTTCCAGCACCGGACAGGCCGAGACCGGTGGGATCGCTGGCTCGCCCCTGCACATCCGTGCGATTCCACGGGATGGACAGGCGGTGCCCGGTTGTACGGTCACCGCCACCGTGACGGATCCGGACGGCGTTCCCGCGCCGCTTGTGCTGATCGATGACGGGCAGCACCAGGACGGCGGTGCCGGCGACGGCGTTTATGGAACGACCTTCGGCAGAACATGGCTCGCCGGCGCCTATGGCGTCGTCATCAAAGCTGACTGCGTTTCGCCGGTCACGGCGACACCGTTCGCGCGCCAGAAGAGCACAGGCATCACGCTGGTGCCGATCCCGTCTGGTGGGGACACCGACAGCGACGGGATGCCCGACGCGTGGGAGAGTGCCCATGGCCTCAATCCCAACGCCGCCGCCGACGCTCAGCAGGACGCGGATGGCGACAGCCTTTCCAACGTGAACGAGTTCCGGGCGGGCACCAGCCCCATGGAGAGCGACAGCGACGGCGGCGGGGAATCCGATGCATCGGAGATTGGCGCTGGGCGAAATCCGATCGCCCACGACGACGATCGGGTGAGCGGGCCCGTGACGCTGCCCGAGGCCGGGAACGGGAAGGTCCTGCTGCGTTCGGGAATGGGGCTCGGCGCCGGGGCGCTGCTTGTCGAGCGCGCACCGACCGAGACCGGGCCGTGGACGCGCCTTTCTGGAGTGTTCCAGCCCGGAAACACGTACGCGGTCGACTCCGGCGTACAGAACGGAGTCCAGGTCTGCTATCGGGTGCGCGTCGAGATGGGCCCCGTCAGCGGCTGGTCGGTTCCGGGGTGCGTCACGCCGGCCGTGGATCCGTATCCACCCAAGATACGGTTCAGCGGACGTCCACCCTGCGGACTTGGAAGCGATCTCACCCTCTCGTTCACCATTGACGATCCTGCGCTGCCGACGGACGCGCCGAACTCGATTCCGGTGGACTTGGGCGTGGCGTCCAGCGGTGTCACGGAGTTGCGCTACTGGTTTACCCAGGGCCCTGCCCCGACGACGGCGGTCTGGCAACCGATGACGAATCCTCTGGTCATCCCGAATCCCCCCACCGCCAGCCTCATTCTTGTCCAGGTCCGCGACGCCGCGGGGAACCTGAGCGAACCCGTCCGCATCGACATTTCGGCGCAGAGCTGCGTTGTCGCGGATGCGGGCCCCGACCAGATCCGGGAATGCACGGCCGCGGGCAGCGCCACCGCCCAGGTAGACGCGAGCGCGTCCCGCGACACCAGCGGTGCACCCGTCACATTCTCTTGGGCGGCGCCTGGCATTACGTTCTCCAACCCCACGATCGCGATGCCGACCGCGAGCTTCCCGATCGGAACCACGACGGCCACGGTCTCTGTGACCAGCACGCCGGGCGGCTCGGCAAACGACGCGGTCCAGATCACGGTCCTCGACATCACGCCCCCTGCGTTAATCGTGCCGCCCGACATCACGATCACGGCCTGTAACTCGCCCAACATCGGTACGGCGACGGCGACCGACACCTGCGGCGGTAGCGTCATGCTCACGAACAACAAGCCGACCAAGTTCCCGCTCGGCACCACGGTCGTCACCTACTGGGCCGTCGACGCGTTCGGAAACGCCGTGTCGAAGACTCAGAGCGTGACGGCGATCCTCGCCGACGACTCGTCCTGCTGCCCCACGGGCACTACGATCAAGCTCGGGACGTCGAACAACGATGCGTTGAACGGGACAAGCGGAAGCGATTGTATCCTTGGTCGCGGGGCCCAGGACACGATCAATGGTCTTGGGGGCAACGACTACATTTCTGGCGGCGAGGGAAACGATGTCATCGACGGCGGCAGCGGCGTGGATCGCATCTATGGCGGTAACGGCCAGGACCAACTGCGGGGCGGCACTGGAAACGACGTGATCGAGGGCGGCGGTGGGGATGATTTCTCTTGGGGCGGTGAGAACGACGATGTCATTCGCGGCGGACAGGGGCAGGACCAGATCTTCGGCGAAAACGGCAACGATCAGCTCTTCGGTGACGACGGCGACGATCGCTTGGAGGGCGGGTCGGGCAACGATGCTCTCGACGGTGGCGGTCTGCATGATGTCTGTACCGGCGGACCGGGTACCGATACGTTCAACCTCTGCGAAGTGGCGACACAATGAGGCGGTCCACCATCGTCGTCACGGCTACCGCGCTGGCCGTCATCGGCCTGGGGACCTGGATCGCATTGCGCTCGAAAACCATGCCTGCGCTGCGGCCCGCGGCGCAGCTCGCATCGGAGTCCCGCGCCCTGGAACCGCCCGCTCCGGCTCCAGCAAAACCGACCCTCGTGCTTCCGCCGGAACCCGAACCGCCAGCGCCTGGAACGCCGGCGCGGCAGGTCTATTTCAAAGCGATGGTCGCCGGAGAGGAGCGGGGTCTGGCCACCGCTCGAAAGGCGCTCGCCGAAGCCAAGGCGGGGGGCGGGCGCACCGATCCCACCTACCTGCGAACGTTGCAGGCCCTGGAAAAGACCTACGGAGAGCGCCTGTCCCACCACCAGCGAGAGCTCGCCTCCAGTCCCTAAGCCCCCAGAAGCCCCCCTAGCCAGCCTGCGGTGCCGGTCGTGTTCGACGACTATCCCGACGAAAGCGATCCGGGACCCTTATCCATTTCCCGCGCGCGCGGTCGCGCGGGTCGAGGGGACCACCGATCCAGCCAGCTGCAGCGGGGACTGCCACCTTCTGACCGTGCAGCAGGGCGCCTGTATGTTGTACGAAGGCTACGCCTGCCGCTACGCGACGGATGGCTGGCACTGTCGCAACGGCGCCAAGTGGGACCTGAAGCGGCGGAGTTACGGACAGCGGACGTCGGGTTGGACGTCGGCCGACGCGGCGGGGCTTCCGATCTATGCCGGGCTTGCCCGTCACGACGAGGTGATGGCCGGCGTGATCTCCCACGCGATCCGATTCACGGTCAGGTGCACCAGCGCTTCCTTCGTCGCGCCAGCGACGCACCAGGCGGTGCCGGGCGGTTGCGCGGGTAACGTGAACGCTCCGTCGATGGGGCTGCGCATTCGCCTGAAGGCCACCTTCGACATCAGCAGTTACAGCACAACGGCGCAGGTGTTCCTGCGCGCGTTCAAGAAGTACGGCCTGATCCTGGCGGACAACGGCAGCAATTTCTACTTCCAAAGCGAGCAGAGTCCGAACTGGAACGACGACGAAATCAACGATCTGAAGCGCGTGCCGCCCAGCGCGTTCGAAGCCCTCGCGCCGTGAACGGATCTGATGCGCGTCTGTGTGTCGCTATTTACCTTCCTCGCAGTAGTCGCGGTTGCCAGATCGCCTCGCGATCGATCCCGACGGTCGCGCGGTGTCGGGAAGGACATGGTCTCTGGTATCGCCGAAATGTTCGGAGGAAGGTGCCATCGCGGAGCGCCCGTTCGCCGTCGGAGATCGTTCGATCGACATGACCGTTTCCGTCGGATTGGTCACCACGACCTCATCTCGCGGGCGCAATCTCGAAGCCAGCCTGTTTGAAATGTCGATCGCTCGTCAACGCGACGCGGAGCTTTCGTTCCTTCATCACGACAAAACTCGTGCAGTCGGTGAACGAGAAAGCCTTGTCATCCCAATCGAAAAACCAACGTCGGGCCTTTTCAGCCCGCTCCCGATCGATCCACTCCCAGGACAGGCGGGTGCTTCCATCCACCTGGGTCCACCAACGCTCCGCCGCGTCCAGTCCCAATCGGGTCCTCAACAGCGTGAGCGTCTCGTCCTGGACAAAGTCAGTCGAGACAAGGACACCGCCGCGCTTGAGCCAAGCGTCACGGAACGCGACGGCATGCTTGTGTGCCGGATCGGAGGCGTCAGCCAACATCATCCATCCGGCGGTGTCGACGAAGACGGGTTTCGCGATCATTTCCCGTACAGGGTTCGATCGTGATCCTTCGAACTCAGACCATCCGACGACGCCCCGACCGCCTTCGCGCGATACAGAGGGTCATCCCCCAGAGGCGTTGATCCCAGGGCCTCGTCGGACATCGGAACCAGGCGCAGGGCTGGCCGACTGCGATACAGAACGGTGAATCGCTCACCCTTACGGATGCGCTCCACGATCCGGGGCAGCGAGGCACGAAGTTCCTTGGCGTTGATGATGATATCCATGGTCAACTCAAGATAACCAAAGGAGATCCCGGACGCAAGGATATCTCGGACCAAGAGATGGCGGCCCAGCGCAACGCACGGATGTGATCGACGCGGCGATTGTGCTTCTCGCGAGCCACCGGTTGCCACGTCGAACTGGTCCAAGCCTAACGCGTGGGGCAACCGGTCCGCTGAGTCATCCTAGGCACTGCAATGGCGATTCCAAGGTAAGCTGAACGCCGCGATGATCATCAGGCGTGGCGTTGGCTTGTCGAAATCCTTCTTCGGGTTGCTTCTTGCGTTGACCTACGGGGCTGGTTGCTCGGGCGGTTCACAAGGTGGACGCGACGCGGGTGCGAACGTGGATTTGGCGGCACAGACGGGCGGCCGTTCCGCATCGGGTGGAGCCGGGGGATCGGGTGGGACCACGGGATCGGGGGGTGACGTTCTTTCGACGGGCGGCGCCGGAATCGCGACTGGTGGTGGCGGTGCCGGCGCCGACGGAACGGGAACCAGCTCGACAGGCGGCGGTGGTGGCCAGGCGGGCGCGGGTGGTCGCGTGGGCGCGGGCGCTGGCGGGATGGGCGCCAGCGCCGGTTACGTCGGGACGGCCGGCGTCGGTGGCGGCGCGGGAATCGCGGGCGGTGGTGGAAGAATGGGCACCGATGGCTCGGCCGGTGTCGGTGGTGGCGCGGGAATCGCGAGCATGGGAAGCGGCGGAAGGACCGGGACCGGCGGGGCGGCCGGCGTTGGCGGCGCGGCCGGAACAACGGGTATCGGTGGTACCGGCGGCACGGCCGGAACAACGGGTACGGGTGGTACCGCCGGCTCGGCCGGCACCGGCGGTCGCGGGGGAACGGGCGGAACCGTTTCGACTTGCCCCGCCGTGAGTATCGGTCCGTTGCCGGTGGGCGCTGCGCGCAGCTCCGGCTATGCGGGAAATCTGACCGCGTACAGCGCCCTTTACAACGTCACGTGCACCACGCTGATGAACTGCGCGGACGCCTGCGTGGACGCGGGCGGCACGCGCGATTCGTGCACCGCCGGTTCCGAATGCATCCAGGGAACTGGACAGGACAAACACTGCTTGCCCCCGACGTACTGGCGTTACGAACAGCAAGCGTTGGCGGAAAGCGCCGACTACACCGGAGCCGCCGAGCAAACCCTGGTCGTGATCGCCTACAACGATCCCCTTGTGTTGACGAACTTCGGGGTCGTCGTTCCCGCTGGCTCGCAGATTCGCGGCATCCAGTTCGACGTGTCTCGAAGCGCGGACGCGTTGGAAGCCACCGACGACTCGATTCGTATTCTTCGCAACGATCAACCGGTCGGGATCGATCGCCGGCGCAACGACACCTGGACCGCCAACCTGGGTTACGTCACGTATGGCGGCCCGTCCGACACGTGGGGAACGACCTGGACCGCCTCCGACGTTCAGTCGAACAGGTTCGGCATCGCGGTGGCGGCGCGCTACACGAACACCGCCGGCAATGCCCGCGCCTACATTGATTTCGCGCGCGTCACGGTGACCTACGTTCCGCCGACCTGCAACTGACTACGGGTGCGACGCATCTAGAAGGCGCGGCAAAAGGACGCTGCGCGGAAATCGAGACGCGAAGGCGGTGGTGGCCCGGCGCGCTTCGTCCGCGCGTCCGGATCGCGCAAGCGACCGCCCGCGCAGCGCCTCTCGTTCTTCGGCAAGGCGTCCGTCGCGAAACCGCCGACCATGTTCAGCCACCAGAAGCAACGCTCGCGAAAAGTCCCCACCCGCGTAAGCGGATTGTGCCTGCTGAAGTAGGTCGAGCTCGGCCGCGTAGGATTCCTGCGCGCTGGCCGGGCGCCAAGAACGCGGGGGCTTCGGCCCGGAGCTGCGTTGCGGCGCGACCGTCGACGCCGCGGGTGCCACATCGAGCATCGAGGCGCGTGCCGGCGGAAGCGCGCGCTGGCTCATGGGTGGCTCTGGCTCCGATCGATAGGAGGCTCGAATGCGCAGGGCGGCGACCGCGGCGGCCGCGCCCACGACCAATGCGACCGACGCCGCAACCGCCAGCGCCAGTCCGCGGTGCCGTGTTGCGTGGGCCGGCTGCGGAGGGGCCGCTGTCGCCGCCATGCTCGCGCGCGCGCGCGCCCGGGCACGGGCGCGAACGACGTCGGGCACGGGGCGGATGATCCTCCCGCGCTCAAGCAGCGCCTCCAAATCGGGATCGAAGCCAGGGCCTTGGCGGTTCATTTCCGCACTCCTTCATTCAGCAGCCATCGGACAGCGGCGGCCAACTCCCTTCGGCCCTTGCGAAGCCTGGCGTAGGCGCCGAACCGGGTGACGGAAAGTTTGCGCGCGACGTCGGCGATCGGGACCCCGTCCAACTCGTGCATCACGATAACGGCGCGACGCGGGAGCGGGACACGTTCAAGTGCCGCCATCAAGAGCTCGATCGACTCCTTGGCCTGCAGCGATCCCTCCGGACCCAGGGCATCGTCTTCGACGTCCAGCGCCGCGTATAGGGTCTCGCGCGCCCGCCGCCGGCGGTGGACGCAGATGATCCGGAACGCCACCCCGAACAGGTAGGGCCGAAGGGGACGGGTCGTGTCCAAGGTGGGCCAGTTCCGGTGGAGAATGACGAAGATCTCCTGCGCCAGATCCTCGACCTCCCAAGGCCTTGCGCCGAGCCGCCGCAGCGTCTCGAAAATGTAGCCGAGCTCCCGATCGAACGCGTCGAGGCAGGTGCTCTCGGGTGCGGGGAGGGGCGGCACGGAATGAATCAGGCGCAGGGAGCGCATGCGATGATCCATATCTGTCCGGCGCGCGGGTTTTGTGCACGGAAATCGACCGCCGCATCGGGGGAGGTTGGGAACCCGTCCGAAGCTTCCCAGAGCGACTCGTCGCATCAAGCGGGTGCGCGCGTCGGCCCGGGCCCCGAAGTGGCTCAGGGCTGGTAGGTCATCGGATCGACCAGCAGTTCCCAGAAGCGCGTCGTCGCGACGGTTCCCGCGCTCTCGCTGACCAGCCAAGCGGGACCGTTCGCTGCGGTTCCGAGATCAGGCCCGGTGGTCGCGCCGGCGCCGACCGGCCCCAGCGACGACACGCGCTTGATGGCGACCGCGAAGGTCGGCAGCCCGAGCGCCGCGACCGCCACCTGATCGGCTGCCTCGGGCAGGTTCCAGATGCCCGGTTGTTTTGCCGCGATCCAAGTGCCAAACGCGTTGGCGGGCAGCTCGGACAGTCGTGAAGCAGGCACATCCATGATCTGGCTGTAGTACGCGCTTACCTGCACGTAACGAAAGCGCGCGGCAACGATCGTGTCGGCCCACGGATCCATTTCCCCGTTCGGAATGCCCATCGCCCCACCCGACGCGGACGCGGTCCCCAGCGATGACACGACGACGACTCGATCCGTCACCGTCGGATCGACGAGATACGCGTCCGCGACGTCGGTCAAGCGGCTGCCCGTAGCCACCACGAGCGGCCGATAGGGAAGACTGAGGCGGATCGAGGCGTCGACGATGAACAACGCGCCTTCGGATCGGTTCGCGGGTGTGGCGTCGATGTCACCACTCGCCGGCCGCGCCAGCGGGGGGCCGATGCTGGTGATCGGATCCGGGATGTTCCGCAATCCGCTTGCGCGCGCGGCCGCGACCAGACCTCGCCAGCCGGCGATGTTCGAGTCGATGTTCGGCCACGCCGTGCTCGTACCCACGACGATCCCGGCCAGCTTCGGGCCACCGGCGTTCGCGAGCAACACCGCGTACTCCCCTTGCCAGTTGTCTGAGGCGCCATCGTTGCCGAGCACAATCGGATTCCGCTCGTCGACCGGGAGGATTCCGTGCGGACGGCTCGATCCCGCGTTGAGCCTCTCGGTGCAGGCGAAGCCGAGGAGAGCGAACGACGTGGCCGCGGCAAGTCCTGTTAGATGACCCATGGGTTCATCTCTTTCACGGAAACCGCATGCCGACATCCAACCCCAGCGTCCCGGCGTGGCCAGGCGCGGTCCACACGGGAAGCTCGTCGAGGATAACCGCCCAGCGCGTCAGATGCACCAACGCGTCCGCGTGGGCGGAAACATACGCCCTCTGCCCAAGACGCTGCGTGACCCCCACGCGAATTCCCGTCTCCAGGATCGGGCCGGACGACGACGCAGGCAGGTCGATGTCCTGTCCGGCGACTCGGATCTGGCCCGCCTTGGCGAGCACACACGCGCTCCACCGTTGGAGCACTCCGCAGCCCGCCGCGCTCACGAACAGTTGCTGTTGCGAGAAGCCGGCACCGTCCGCGCGTCGTGTCGTCGTGGGCAGGCTGATCTCAGCCCCGAGCTCCAGGGCGATGTGCGGCCACGCCACGCTCCCGAACAGGCGACCGAGCCATGTCGCGCTGGACGCGAGGCCGAATCCAGCGGACGCGCCAGCGCCGATCGCAAACGTCGGCCCGGACGAAGGGCTTTTAGCTGCGGTCGTTGCCACCACGCCGGCGACATCACGCCGCGCGAGCGATGGTGGGGGGACCGGCGGGGGCGGCGGCGCCGCTGCCGGACGGCTGTTTTCCCTCGCCGTGGCCGCGCCGGACGTCACTGGCGCACCGGCGATCGCCAAGAATTGAATCTGCAGCGCGAGCGCGAAGCCCATGGCGCGCACGAGTTCAGGGCAATCGTCGGCCGGGGACGGGAACGCCCGGTCGCCGACCCAGTTCCCGGATGCGTCCCGCCATTCGACGCGCCCCTCGACGGCGCGACCCCGCGTCGTGATGCGCACGAAGACCCGATCCGGTGCGCTCGTTCGGAACGGATCGTAGCCGAGCCGCCGGATCACGATGACCTTGAAATCGTCGACGCCGGGACAACCGTTGGAGGCGTCGTACTCGAGAGAGACCGCGAGCGGATCGACGGATGCCCGGACCTCGGCAGGGGCGAGCAGCGACATGAAGACGGCGACGACGGCGCCAACGAACCGACCGATGCATCGGAGAATCACGGCCTTATCCTGAGCGAACTCATTTTTCGTTACAACGACGACGGTCCCAAGACAGCAACAATCATGAAGTGACCTGCCTGTGACCTTTCGGATCCGACGAATTGTGAAGTTTTCAGATCTTTTCGTTCCACTTGGGCAACCGAACGGACAGTAGGCAATACGGAGGCTTGCATGATGACCGCGAAAAGGAAGGAAGCCCGATGCATCGGGTTCCTCCGCTCCCTGACTTGCGGCACCCTGCCGTTCGGTCTTTTGCTCTCGGCATGCACCGGCAGCATTAGCGGTCCTTCACCTGGCACCGGTCCAACCGGATCCGGGGGAACGATGGGCTCCGGCAACGCCTCCGGCGCTGGTGGAACGACAGGCGCTGGCAACGCCTCGGGATCCGGGATGCCCGGGACGGGAGCCTCGGCTGGAATCGGCGGCGCCGGCAACGCGACGGTCTCGACGGGTGGAGCCGGCGGCGGCGCGACGACCATGCCGCCTCTCGATTGCAGCGCGCCGAACCTCCAGGAATCGCCGCTTCGCCGGCTGACGAGACGCGAATACAACAACACGATTCGCGATCTGTTAAAGGACACGAGCCGACCCGCGGATCAGTTCGTACCGGAGAGTTTGCAGGCGGGCTTCACCAACGGCGCCGCCAGCACGCTGATCAGTGCGGTCGTCATCGACGATTTCGAGCGCGCGGCGACGGTGCTGGCCAAGGCCGCGACCAGCAGCGCGAATCTCACGACCTTCATTGGGTGTGATCCCAACGCGACCGCAGGGCAAGACACCTGCGCCGCGACCTTCATCAGGAGCTTCGGGGCGCGCGCCTTCCGGCGGACTCTTGATGCCGCTCAGGTCACGGACTACCAGGCGCTTTACACCAGCATGAAGCCGGATGGCTTCCCGGTCGCGATTGAGTTGATCGTGCGGGCGATGCTGCAGTCGCCGTATTTCCTGTACCACCTGGAACTGGGTGTCGCGGATTCGAGCAACGTGCGCGTGTTGAAGTTGACCCAGGAAGAGGTGGCCAGCCGACTGTCGTATCTGTTCCTGGGAAGCACCCCCGACGCGACGCTGGCTCAGGCCGCCAAGGATGGCAAGCTGGGCACAACCGCGGAGGTGCGCGCGCAGGCCAACCGTCTGATGCTGGCCGAGTCGGGCGACGTTTTCAGCGACTTTCACCTGCAGTGGGGTGGTCTTGAGAAACTGCCCGCCGCGACCAAGCCCGCTCCTTTCTCGCCCGACATCGGGCGCCTCCTGCTGGGAGAGACGAGCCAGTTCGTCAACCAAATCCTCCGGTCCGGAGACGGGACTCTCGGCACGCTGTTTACGACGCCGGTCACGTACCTCAATCAGCAGCTCGCCGCATACTACGGCGCCACCGGTGTGACCGGCACGGCATTCACCCGCGTCACGTTACCGGCGGGGCAGCGCGCGGGACTCCTCACGCAGGGCAGCTTCATGGCCAACTTCGCGCATGGGACGCAGTCCTCCCCCGTATTGCGGGGCAAGTTCATCCTCGACCAGCTCCTCTGTGTGATCATTCCGCCCCCACCCGACAACGCCAACACGAATCTGCCGGCGCCTGATCCCGCCAAGACCGCCCGTCAACAGCTGACCGAGGTCACGAGCGTGCAGCCCTGCCATGCCTGTCATTCGCGAATGAACCCGCCCGGATTCGCCTTCGACCACTTCGATGGGTTGGGCCGGTACCGGACGCAAGATCGCGGATTCGACATCGACTCGAGCGGCGAGCTGGTTCCCGTCGGTGACCTTCAGGGATCGTACAAGGACCACGACGAGTTCACGCGCCTGCTCGCCAATAGCGAAACGGTCCGAAGTTGCCTGGCCGCAAAGTGGTTCACGTACACCAACGGCCGGCCGCCGGGACAGCTGGACGCCTGCTCATTGGCGAAGGCGACCGATTCGTTCCGGGCAAGCAGCGGCAATGTGCGGGAGTTGCTGCTCAGCATCACGGAGACACCTTCGTTCCTCTATCGGACCAAACCCTAAGGAGACTACGTCGTGAAGCCCATCAGCCGACGGACTGTATTGCGTAGCGCTTCGGGGCTGGCCATCAGCCTGCCGTTTCTGGAGGCCATGCGCCCGAGGGGGGCCCGCGCCGCCGTGATAGCGCCGAAGCGATTCTTCGTTTGGTACACGCCGGTGGGGACGGTGCTCAGCGCTTGGCGGCCTACCGGGACTGGAACTTCCTATACCGCCGGCCAGATCCTGAAGCCCATCGATACGGCCACACTGCGGCCCAAAACCACGATCTTGTCGGGGGTTCACTCGACCGCTGCCGAGAAGCTGGCCGGCAATGGTCACGCGAAGGGGATGACCACCGTCCTGACCGCACGGCCTTACACGGACGTAAAGCAGACCCAGTTCGGGGACGTCGGTTGGGGCGCTGGCATCAGCATCGATCAGTTCATCGCGAAGCGGTTGGTGACGACGGGCAAGTTGCCATCGATCGAGGCGGGCGTTTTGAGCGCCGTATCGGACCAGGGCCCAAGCCGGTTCATGAGCTACTCGGGATCCGGCCAGGCCAACATCGTCCCCGCCGAATCCGATCCAAGAAAGATCTTCACCCGTTTGTTCAGCACAGCAGGCGGCACTCCGGGTACCCCCGTGTCCGAAATGGACAAGCTGGCGAGGCAGCGGAAGAGCGTCCTTGACACGGTCATGCTCGACTTCACGCGTCTGAACAGCAAGGTGGGAACGATTGATCGCGAGCGGCTGGACAAGCACCTGACGTTGATACGCGAGGTCGAGAGTCGCATCACGATTGGAACGGGCGGCGCGGGCGGGGCAGGCGGCACGGGCGGGACAGTTACCCAGTGCCCCCGCCCGGCCATGCCCACCTTCACGAACGATCAGGTGAAGGCCAACAACCAACTACCGGCCTTGGGCAAGACGATGATGGATCTGATGGCCGCGGGGTTGGCTTGCGACTCCATGCGCGTCGGGTCGCTGATGTGGTCGGCTGGTGAATCCGAGTACAACTTCTCGGAAATCCTGCCAAACGAGCCCTGGAAGGATCTGTCGTGCCCGCCGAACGTGGATACCTGCACGGACGGGAAGAACCTGCCTGCCTCGTTCCTGCACGTCATGTCGCATTTTCCGCCGTCGACCGCCAATGGTGTTCCGGCCAATCTGAACACCGTTCAGAAGGCGGCGTTGCAGTGTCTGACTGCCATTGAGGTTTGGTTCTCCCAACAACTCGCCTATTTTGCCCAGAAGCTGGCGGATACGCCGGACGTCGACGGCCGCAGCGTCCTGGACAATACCGTCCTGCTGTCGGTGAAGGACATCTCCGAGGGCGTGACCCACGGCTATCGGGACGTTCCGCACGTGCTGTTGGGTGGAACCGGACTCTTCAAGCCCGGACATTTCAATCTCGCCAACGCCCGTACACCGAACGATCTGTTCATCACGATTGCCCAGGCTCTCGGCCTGACCGACGTGACGACATTCGGCGATCCGGCCTACGTCAAGGGCAGAATCGACGAGATTCTGACGTAGAGCTCCCAGCGGTCCCTGCAAGCACCGGACGATTGCGGCCGATGCGACTATTTCGTTGACAGTGCGTGACGAGACGGTACACGATTCGCCGCGCAGCATCGGGAGTGGCCCGGTGTCGACGCAAGCGCGCGGCGGACGCGCGGGACAAGGGGAGGCATCATGGCAGGGATCTGGACGACAATCGCGAATGCGCCGCCGGACGAGGTGGCCACTCTGTTGCTGCTGACCGACGGTACGGTGCTGGCACAAGGCTACGGCACCAACGCTTGGTACCGGCTGACACCGAACGCCGTGGGCAGCTACGCCAACGGCTCATGGTCAACTCTCGCCAGCAGCACGGAGGCCCCGCTGTACTACGCATCGGGTGTGTTGCGCGACGGTCGCGTTATCTACTCGGGTGGCGAGTACGACGGCTTCAGCATGGTGTTCCTGGCGACATCGGAGATCTATGACCCGATCGCCAACACGTGGACCGTGATCCCGCCGCCGACCGGCTGGACGCAGATCGGCGATTCTCCCGGGTGCGTGTTGCCGGACGGTCGTTGGTTCGTTGGACGGATTAACACCAAGCAGACCGCGATTTTTGACCCTGCTACCAATGCCTGGACCGCCGCGGCCAACAAGATCAACAACGTTTCCGAGGAGGGTTGGTCCCTGTTACCCGATGGCAGCATCCTGTCCGTGGACGCCACCAACCCGCCGAACGCCGAGAAGTACATCATCGCCGCCAACCTTTGGGTCGCGTCCGGCGCCACACCGCAGTCTCTGGTCGATGGCATTCGCGAGATCGGGGCGCAGGTACTTCTGCCCGACGGGCGCGTCTTCGCGATCGGTGCCACCGGCTATACGGCTCTGTACACGCCACCGCCGATCGCCAACCAGGTGGGCACCTGGGCGGCTGGTCCGACGATCCCGCAGGCCAATGGGTTGCCACATGGTGCCGTTGACGCGCCTGCGTGCCTCCTGCCCAACGGGCGCGTGCTTTTCTCCGCCGGCCCGATCACGATCCCGGCCGGCTTTCACGCGCCGTCGACGTTCTTCGAGTACGACCCGGTGGCCAATACCATCACCACGGTCCCGGCTGCGTCGACCGCCGCGACGGTGCCCTACCAGGGTCGGATGCTGATGCTTCCCAACGGTCAGGTGCTGTACACAACCTGTTCGTCAACCGTCGACATCTACACGCCCGACGATGCGCCCGATCCGGTGTGGCGTCCGACCGTCACATCCAGCCCCAGCATGCTTGTTCCGGGCCTCACCTACACACTCAAGGGTCGGCAGATCAACGGGCTGTCCCAGTGCGTGTACTACGGCAACGACGCCAGCCAGGCCACCAACTACCCCATCATCAGACTCGAGTCGACCACCGGGCCGAACGTCTACTACTGCCGCACGTTCCAGTTCTCGACGATGGGCCTGCAGACCGGGACCATCGTGCACAGCTGCCGCTTCAAGGTGCCTTCGTCGGTGCCGCTTGGTCGGTACTGCCTGAAGGTGATCGCCAACGGAATCGAAACGGGATCGTGCAAATATGTGAACGTGGTCCGGCGCAAGAAATGGTTCAAGGAGTTGAAGCTCGAGATCAAGGAGAAGATCGAGATCCTCGAGAACTACAAGGCGAAGCGGGTCCCCGACATCATCGACATCAAGGGGATTCGCGAGAACGAAATATTCGAGCAGATCGAGGAGGAATGGGTGCGGTCGGTGCGGACTGTTGCCGAAGGTATCGATGCGGCGAACGAGGAACTGGGGCGGGCCTTCATCGTTCCCGAGGAACGACCCGACGTCGGTTTGCCCCAGCCCGTCATCGACGAGATCAAGCCCACCCGCATTTCGGCCGCCGAAGCGCGCAAGGTTCAAGAGAAGCACGAATTCATTCGAGGGCATAAGGTTGTGGTCTCGAAGGAAGCCGAACGCTTGCACGATCAGATCCACGGCCGCGCCGGGGGCAAGCCGAAGGGCACGGAAGCCGCCGAGGACGTGGTGGCGAAGAAGCCCGCCGCCAAGCGCCCGGGGAAGCGCCGCGATCCCACGTGATCGTTGTTTTGGCCAGTCGTCACGACAAGGTCGCCACGGACCTTGTCGTTCGATGGCCCGAGGCCGCGTTGTGTTCAGCCGAGGATCTCACCCGGCCCGGCTGGATTTGGCCGGTGGCGGCTGGATCGGACGCCGCCATGTGGGTGGTCGACGGACGGGTGGTGCCGGACAGACGCGTGACCGGCGTGTTTGTTCGGCGCTCGACGGTCCATGCGGACGAGCTAACGAGCACGCATTCCGAGGACCGCGCCTACCTGGCGGCGGAGACGCATGCGTTTCTTGTACACGTCCTTTCGCGCACGGCGGCGGTGGTGGTGAACCCGGTCGATGACGGCGGCGTCTTCGGCGAAGCGGCGCTGCGGCCCGAGCGCTGGATGCAAGCCGCCGAGGAGGTGGGCGTCGTGGTCGCTCCGCTGCATGTCAGCAGCGCGGGCCGCCAGCACATTCCGGTATCGTCGATCTCCTTCGAGGTGGTTGCCGGGCAAGCGCTGGGCGATCCCGGTCCTGCCCTGGCTGACGCCGCGGTGAAGATCTGTCGGCGGCTGGACTTGCGCTGGGCCGTCACCTCGTTCGAAGAGAGCGGCCGTCTGTCCGCGATCACCACCACGCCCACGCCCTCGCCGTCCGCCGAGGCGGCCCTGGCACGACTGCTGACGGGGCGGAGACGGGGATGATCCTTGTCTGGGGATCGACACGTGACGCGCCGGTGGCGGCGGTGCTCGACGCGCTCGGCGATCGTGGCGCCGGGGTTTTGTTCCTTGACGACGACGCGTTGCCGTCGCTGCGATACGACCTGGTCCTGTGCGCTAAGCCGGAGGGATGGCTGGAGATCGACGGACGCAAAATCGGAATCGATGGGATTTCTGGCGTCTACCTTCGCCCCGGCGTGCAACGGGCCGGTGCCGCAATCCCCGCGGCGGCGTTGCTCTCGGCATTCCAGACCCACGACGCAACGGTAATCAACCGACCGGCGGCGGGACGGTCGAACCACGTCAAGCCGTTCCAACTGGCGTCGCTTGCTGCTGCCGGCCTGGCGACGCCGGATACACTGGTCACGACGGACGTCGGTGCCGCGCGGGCGTTCCTGGGGCGCCACGGACGCATCATTTATAAGTCGATCAGCGGCATCCGCAGCATCGTGGCGGCAATTGAGATCGGCACCACCAGCGCCGACCAGCTGGATCGCCTGGGCCATGGGCCCGTGCAATTGCAGCAATGGATCGAAGGCACAGACGTTCGGGTGCACGTGGTGGGCGACAGCTGGTTCGCAACCTCGGTCACGTCGGACGCGACCGACTACCGCTACGCCGGACCTGATGGCAAGCCGGCCGTGTTGCGGGCGTGCGACGTACCCGATTCGCTCGGCCGACAGCTGGTGTCCGTCACCCGCGGCATGGGCTTATTGGTATCCGGCGTCGATCTGCGCCGAAGCCCAGGTGGCGCGTGGACTTGCTTCGAGGTGAACCCATCGCCTGGGTTCACCTATTACGAGGCGCACACGGGCCAACCCATTGTGGCGGCGATCGTTGATCTGCTCTGTGGTGGATGCGCTCAGCCGTTCGACTAGGCGCGACC
>JANOJB010000098.1:0-20624 GCA_031407985.1 Pseudomonadota bacterium
GCCGCGGGTCAAGAGCCACGTCCTGGCGGACATCAACGTCACGCCGCTGGTGGACGTCGTGCTTGTGTTGCTGATCATCTTCATGGTGGTGACGCCGCTGATCGCGAGCGGCGTGCCCGTTGAACTGCCGAAGACGGTGCACCACAACCGCAAACCCGACGACGGCAAGGACATCATCATTTCGGTTACCGCCGACAAGCGGGTGTACCTGTCCGGACGCGCCGTGTCTGACCCCAAGGACATCACCCGGCTGGTCGAAGAGGAGCGGCGGAGGCACCCCGAAAAGACCGCCTTCGTAAAGGGCGACGTGCGTACCCCCTACGGTGCCGTGCGCGCCGTGATGGAGGCCGTTAACAAGGCGGGGCTGGACGACGTCATGTTGGGGACCGACGAAGCGCAGGACGAGAAGGGCAAGTAGGAGCAACCGTCATGGCCATGGCAGTCGGTAACAAGAAGGGGGCCAAGGGCGACATCAACGTCACCCCGCTCATCGACATCGTGCTGGTGCTGTTGATCATCTTCATGGTGCTGGTGCCCTCGATGCTGAAAGAGTTGACGGCCAACGTCCCCAAGAAGGACAAGACCGATTCGCCGCCCGACCCGACGTCCGTGCCCATCGTCGTCGAGTACACCGCCGCCCGCGAGCTATCGGTGAATCAGGAATCGGTCGCGCCCGAGGCGTTGGCCGAGAAAATTAGCGAGCGCTTGAAGTTCAAGAGCCAGAAGGTTGTCTTCTTCAAGATCGACGACGAGGCGCCCTACGGCGAGGTGATCCACTTCATGGACATCGTGAAGGGCGCGGGCGCAAGCACGCTGGGGATCGTCACGAAGGAGTAGCAAAGCGCGGGCGTCCCGATCGCCGGGGACCGGGTTCGTGACCGGGGGTGGGTGTTCACCGTCGGTACCGATTTGCCAGGGCGAACTTGGGCGAATAGCATCGCCCGCCATATCACGCGGGAGGACGGACCCGGGTGGGTTCGTCATGAACGCGACGGTTGTTTTCGCGACCAAGGAGATTAGATGAAGAAGCTCATGATGTTTGTGGCGGTAGCTGGTGTGATGTCCGGAGCGTCCGCGGCCCGCGCGCAAGGATACGGCATGGCCGGTTGTGGTTTGGGGTCCATCCTGTTCGGTAAGGACAACAGCACGATGATGCAGATCCTGGCCGCGACGACCAATGGGACGGCCGGAAGCCAGACCTTTGGAATCACCTCGGGGACGTCGAACTGCGTTTCCGGAGGCGTGGTCAAGGCCCAGCGCGAGCAAGCGGCGTTCGCGGAAGTGAACTTTCAGGACTTGAAGCGCAACATGGCGTCCGGAGGGGGCGAGTTTCTGGCTTCTTTCTCGACGTTGCTTGGCTGCGAGGAGTCCGCCAAGGCCACATTCTTCAAGATGTCGCAGGAGAAGTACGAAAGCATCCTGCCCAGCGAGAAGACCACCCCGGTTCAGCTGGTCATGAGCGTGAAGGCCCACGTGAAGGCCGACGCCCGTCTGGCGACGGCCTGCACCGACGAGCGGGCGATCGCGCGCGCCGAAGGCAAGCCCTTGAACATGGCGTCGGCGAAGACCGTGGCTGCAAGGGCCACGAAATAGCACCGCGACGATGATCGGAAGCTCCGCGCGTTTCGGCGCGCTGGGCTCCGATGCCGAGGCCCCGTGACTGCTTGGAGAGATGGCGGACGGTCAGCACCGTTCCCACCTTCGGCGGTACGGGGCCTTGTTTTTTTTACCGTCGCTTGGTGTCTGCCCGTCGCTCCGGGAGCACGCGCCGCATCGCCGGCCGGCGCGGTTCCCGATCCGGGCTATGCGATCGAACTGCGGAAGGCCGCACGGGATCGGCGGCTTGCCGACAGTCGCGACTGGCAGGTCCTGCTCCATTACCGGAGGACGTGGCTTGGTGGATGGAAGAGCGAGGCAGACGGGATGGGGTTCTTCCTGGCGGGACCGCCTGGCAGGCGCGATCCGGCCGCCGAGCTCATGGCGACCATCGGGGCATTCTTCGCGCCCGCCCCGACGGGGGATCCCCGGGGCCCTGATACCGCCACACATCAACATGCCCAGTGCGCGTTTCCGGCCCGGTACTCTTGGTTGAAGCAGGCGCTGGGGATCGATTCCTTGCGCTTGCCGGACCAGCCGTGTCCGCTTTACGACGAATGGCGCGGTGGCATCGCGCCCCAGGCCGTCACGCTGGCCTACGCCACGGCCTTTCTGAACAGTCCGGCCTCGATGTACGGCCATACGTTTCTGCGCGTGTCGCGCGCGACAGGCGAGGGAAATCCGCTGCTGGACTACATCATCAATTTCGCCGCCGACGTCGACACCAACAACGGATTGGTCTACGCGGTCAAGGGTGTCTCGGGTGGCTTTCGTGGGCTCTACTACGTGTTGCCGTACTACCTGAAGGTTCAGGAGTATTCGAACATGGAGAGCCGCGACCTGTTCGAATATGAGCTGTCTCTGTCTCGTGAGCAGGTCGAACGAATGGTGGCGCACACGTGGGAGATGCGGAACACCCATTTCGACTACTACTTCTTCTCGCGAAATTGTTCGTACCAGTTGCTGACCCTACTGGAGGTCGCGGATCCCAACCTGCACCTCATCGATGGCTTTGGCGCGCGTGTGATCCCGGCCGATACGGTGCGCGCCGTCCTGGCCCAGCCCGGTCTGGTCCGCCGGGTGCGTTCCCGACCTTCGCTGCGAACCGTGATGGCGCGGCGCAAGTCCGTGCTGACACGACGTGAGATTCGTGTGGCCGAGGGCTGGATGGCGGCGGGAATCAACGGGCCCGCGCCCGCCGCGGCCGATCTGCCGAAGAACAGGCATGCGTTGGTGCTCGACGCCGCGTACGACTTCGCCCGATACAAGGACGGTTTTCGCGCCGAGCCCACCGACGATTTCAAGAAACGCGAGCGGCGGTTGCTGTTGGCGCGCGGGCGTCTGGGCGTGCCCCCGCAAGACGTGGTGACGCTGCCCGCGATCGCCGCACCCGAGAAGGGGCATGCCACGCTGCGTTTGGGCCTGATGGGGGGATTTTCCAACCAGGGTGGTCTGTTCGAAACGCTGGCGGTGCGGGGTGCACTGCACGACTACCTCGATTCAGGGGCCGGTTACGCGGAAGACGCGACGTTGGAGATGGCGCATCTGCGGCTGCGGTTCGACAACGACACACGTGCGTTGCGACTGGACAAGATCGACGTGGTCAACATCGTGTCCGCGGCGCCCCTGGACAGCTGGATTCACAGCTTTTCGTGGAAAGCGTGGATCGGGGCCGACAACGCCCGGGAACTGGGCTGTGAACGGCCGCATTCGGATCGCGCCGGCTGGCGGTGTTTGTATGGCGGGTTCACCACGGGCGGCGGTTTCGCGGCCCGGACAGGGGCACGTGAGCGCGCGCTTTTCTATCTGCTGGCCACCACCGACGTGGGGGCGGGCCCCGCGTTCGCGGGTCCGTACAGCTATCGCGTTGGCGCGGGCGGCGAGGCGGGATTTGTCGGTGAGGTCGGGGCGCGCTGGCGCTTCGAGATGGGCTCCCGCTACATCTACTATTTCTTGGGCGATCGGACGCGGGCGTTGCGTGGATATGTCACGCAAGCGTTCTCCCTGGCGCGCGGGATCGATGTGCGGTTCGGGGCGAACATCGCGGGAACCTACGCCGAAATCACAGCCGGGCTGTTTGGGTACCTGTGAAAGGTTGAGGGGTCGAGCACGTGACGGCGCTCATTTTTTGTTTGCGTCGACGCCTGTATGCTCTCCCGATGTTTGAAAAAGACGTTGCTCGGTGGCGCCGACCGCGGACGTCCCGCGGGATTCCTGGTTGCCGCTCCGTCGGTGCCGTATTCCTGGCCTCGCTGTTGGCATCCACGTCGGCCCGCGCTCAGGGCCAGCCGCAGCCACCCCCGGGGAATGTCGACCCGTGGATGGTACCTCCGTCGCAGTCGCAGTCGCAGGGGGCTCCGACCTCGCCATTTCCGTCGCCCGGTAATTGGACGTATCCGGCCGCAGCGCCGGCACCGGGTGGGGTCTACGTGGAAATGCGTTCCGACAATCCGAACACGCGGATCGATCAGGTGCACGGCGGCGCGTCGATTCCTATCTGCGCCGTTCCCTGCCGCAAGGTCTTGGGCCGCGACGGCGTCTACGTTATCCAGGGCGATGGCATGCGCGCGACGTCGAATTTCGTGTTGCCGGACGATCGGCAGGAGTTGACGCTGGATGTGAAAGCCGGATCGACGGCGCGCCTGGCCGGAGGCGTCGTGTTGATGGCCGGAGGCGGCGCGGTTTCCTACCTGGGGTTGATCTTCTGGTCTTTGGGGTCGACCCAGAATTCCCTGGGAATGGTCAATGGCACCGGTGGTAACGAGGGATCGGCGCAGGTCAGCGCCGGAAGCACCATGCTGCTGGTCGGGATACCTGCGGTCCTGATTGGCCTGTACGTCGTGCTGACCACGCACACTCATGTCACCAGCAGCACCGGCGCGACGTTCACGCAAGAGGCTCCCGTTCCGCGCAAGCGATCCCTGGTAGCGCTCACCCCGCGCGGGATCGAATTCTGATGGGGACGCGAAACGTGATCAGGCGCGCGTCGCCGTGGTCGCGGTCGTGACGCTGGGTTGCCAGATGTGGGTCCAGGCCGCCACGAGCAAGGCATGAGACTTCTCTTGATCGGGTAGCCCGGCGTCCGCCGCTACCTCCGCGTCCGTAGCTTGAAAAGAAGCAGCCAGCAACTGGGACACGGCTCGCATGACCGCTTCGGTTCGTCGTGCGCGGAATGCGGGTCCGAGGCGCGCCACCGCCCATTCGTCGATCTTCCACGATAGCGCCGCGTGTCCCCGTTCGTCGGCCGCGATGTCGCCCATCAAGCGGCGGACATCGGGGTCGCGCGCTTGCGTGGCCTGGTGCGCGGCGACCATGGCGCCGTAGGTTTCGCGCACGCATCCTTCGATCACGTTGTCGATCGCCAGTTCCTCTAGTGATGCGGGCGCCGTCGCCACGATGGTCGGCTTGATCGCACGTCCGCCCCGTCGGTGCGCGAGCTCGCGGGTGCGGCGCCAATGCCGCGCTTCTTCGCCCATGGCGACGCGCGCCGCACGCACAAGATCGGCTGGTGCGCCATGTGCCGCCAGGTCGCGGCCGAGCCGCCCGAAGGCGGGGACCGATTCCGCTTCCAGTTCGGCCGCGGCAGCCAGGTGGTCACCAAGCGTTGGCGCGGATCTCAGCAAACGATTGCGGTTCACGCATGCGCCCGATCGCCTGCCGCAGACACCCACCAGGTACTCGATCGTCACGCTGTTCAGTTCGCCGCAGGTCACCGCGCACGCAGCGTAGGTGCTGCCTGGGAGGCCCGCGCCGTTGGCCATCAGCACTGCGGTGCAGAATCCGGAACATTCGGTGCCACACGTAGCCAGGGGGCTCGAAGCCGCACACGCACGGTACAGCGCCGCCCAGCGGGGATCGTCGGGATCGAAGCCGACGATCCTTGTGGTTGACGGAGTAACGCCCGAGGCTGTTCCCCCGTCGGGCAACAAGATGGGACACGATGGCTTGGAGCCGCAGACCACGTTGACGGGAAGGCACGACGAGGCGCCGCCCGCGCCGCCGTGACCACCGCCGCCGCTGCCAGCACCACCGGTACTGGCGCCCCCCGTGTTGACCACACCCCCTGTGCCCCCCGTGCTGACGCCGACTCGACCCGCGCTGCCTCCGGTGGCTTCCGTAGCGGCGCCTGCGCCACCCGAGCCCCCGCCCATGCCGCCGGTGCTGACACCAAGACCACCCATGCCGCCGCTGCCGACGCCGATTCCGATCCCACCTGTGTTGGGCGCCGCGCCGCCCGTTCCCGTGGTGCTGCCCCCCGAACCTCGTCCGCCATCGCAAGCAACGGCGACTATGGGCAGGCCGGCCAGCACCAATTGACGAAGGATTCGTTCAACAATGGGGCGAATGTCGGTGAGCATGCGGCGAAAGGGTCGCAATTCCGGTGCCAAGGGGCAATTGCCCGACGAACAAGCGGTTCAGAGCCGTGACTGTGAGATACAGGCGCGGAAACCAACATCGAGACGCGCCGGACCCCGGACACAAATGTCAGGAATGTCAGACGCGGCTGTTTCAAAACAACACGCCTGCTCCCAGCGCGGCGCTTGGCACCCACGCGTCCACGACTCCATTGTCGAAGTCCTTGCTGACGAAGGCAGGCAGCGCCAGTTGCAGGAACGCCAGGACGCGAACGTTCGACGTGCGCAGCGCCTCGACGCCACCGCGCACCCCAAGCGACAGGCCGGTGCTGGTGGCGGTACCCGTAGCGCCGGGTCCTTCCAGCGGCGCGGGTCCGCCGAAACGGTGGTGGACCAAACCCAATAGGCCGCTGGCGAACAGGGACGTGTTGCTTTCGGGCGTGGCGTAAAGCGCGGCCTCTATCTGCGCGTCGAACTGGGCACGCATGCGCAGCCTGTCGGGTTGCGTGCCCGGATCGAACGCGCCGCCCAGGCGCACGCCGATGTGCAGCGCGCTGACCTCGCGCCGCAGGATCACCGCCAATCCGGGCAGGGTTTGCAACACGCCACCCACCGGAGCGCCCAGTTGGTACAGCTCGGCGCCGAAGTGCATGACGCTTCTTCGTTCCAGGGCGCGCCCCTGCCGGGACAGCCACGCGTCGGATTCCGGGCCGCGCAGGACAAGGGGATCGTTTCTGAGAACCACCTTCAGCAGGCGTTCCACCGCCGGGACGATGCCATCGGATCCGATCTTTTCCCGGTGGGGCACCTGCGTGTTGATGCGCCCCGTGATCCACTTGCCTTCCCGTTCGCCCAGGTCGATGAGCTCGACCGTGAGATACGACTGACAGTTGTCGAGAACCGCGTGGTGGCTGGGGTGGCGATCGATCTCGCTTCGGACCAGCCTGGCCAGTTCGTCAGCCCCGGCGCGCGCCGATTCAATCTGGAGACAGGTGCGCAACTGCGCGAACGCCGCGCCCGGCAACGCGCCCAGCGTCGCGCCCGCCACCAGCGCCAGCAACCAGCTACAAGCCGCGCGTCCCATCGCTAGAACACGACCCCGATCTGCGCAAGCGCTCCAGGCATGTATGTGTCCAGAGATCCGGATTCGTTCTCGGTCTTCAGCAGATAGGTCGGGGCGTTCAGCTCCAGCTGTCCGAAAAAATGGACCGAGCTGGCGCGCAGGAATTCGTAGCCCACCAGGAAGTCGACGTTGAGGCCGCCGCCCACCAGTCCCTCGCGCGGGTCGACGCCTCGTTTCAAGACCGGGCGGATGGCTTCGAACCATGCGATCTCGAAGGCCGCGCCGCCCCCGAAATAGAACGAATTGACGCCCGCGGCGTTCAAGTAATGCAGGAAGTGCAATCCCAAAAGCGCGCTGGCTGTGTAGTCGATGTGTCCCCCCAGATCGTTGCGGTGGATTCCGGTGTTTTCGGTTCCCAGGTTCAAGCGCGCGAAAGCATCCAGGCCCCAGCCGCGCAGCTTGCGCCGGTATCCGGCCTGCAGACTGACGGGCGTAAGAAGCCGAAGCTCGGACGCGACCGGTTGCGCAGCCTGCTGGGCCGTCCCGAGGCGTCCCATGCGCATCGCGGTTCCCATACCGAACAACAGATGCCCCGTGCCGTCGATGGTGCGCAGGTTCACCTCGCTGTCGGCGCGCAGCACGTTTTCGCGCGTGATGGTCTGGCTGATGGAACGATTGCGCAGCAGCGAAAATGCGATCCGCTGCGCCAGTTCGACAAATTCGTCCAGCTCCACGCGATCGACCTTCTCTTCGCGTTCGGTTCCGGAATAGCGGGCGAATGCGGTCCAACCACTTTCCAGCTGATACATCTCGACGGCCAGTGTGTGTTGGCAGCGTTCCCCCACCGCCGCGAACCCGGGCTCGTGGGTGACCTCGTATTCCAGCATGCGTTTCAAATACAGCGTGGGATCGATCTCGTGCCGGTTTGCCGTCGCATGGCGCGTCTTCTGAGACGTGCCGCCGTCGTCGATGGGCGGCGGTCTCTTGATCGCGTCGTCCGGGCTGGTTGCGGGTACCTGGGGCGGTCCGAATGGATCGGCGGTCGGCAGGGACGCGGCCGTGGGTGCGGCCAACGGTTGGCCCTCACCGCCGGCGGCTGATGCGGGGCGGGCGGCCGCCCCCGCTTTGGGACGCCACCACGACTTCTGTTGCACGCTGACACAGACGCGTGTTGCGGCGAAAGCCACGTTCGAACTGAGCAAGATCGCGACACCAAGCCATAGCGCCTTCATGAGTAATCTCCCCTTGAGGATTGACGGTTGGAGTTGGAAGGTCCGTGCTCTGGGCCCGAGAGCACGGACCCGGCTTGTGCAGAGCACGTGCCACGCGGAAGCCCGTGGCCGATCGCGCACTTCGCCGTCCGGTCGCACGCCGAGACGGTGAAAGTCGCGACGTTCGCTGTCAGAAAGCGGACGGACGTTGGTCGACACCGCGCAGGAGGGATGAGCCACCACCGAGCGCCGTCTGCGCTATCCTGGAAACGTGTTCGAACGCTTGATTCCGGTGGGGGTATGCTGGGTCTTGGCGCTTGGCTGCTCCGCGGGTTCAGGGGCGGGAGGTGGTGGCCCGTCGGGACCACTCCCCGAGCGTTACGCCCTGCAGTTCGACGGCGTCGACGACTACGCCAGCAGCGGGACAGCAGGGTTTCCGCTGTCGAAGAAGCCGCAGTCGTTTTCGTTGTGGGTGAACGCCACCGCGGTCACCAGCACACAGACGTTCATCGCGCTCAGGCGATTTCTGGGCAACGGACTGCACTTCGGTCTGCGCGCGGGCAAACTGGCCGCGTGGCGGACCAGCGACGAGGCCGTGCTGGTCGAAGGTCCCGCGCTACCCGAGGCGTCGTGGCACCATGTCGCGTATGTGTTCGACGGGATACAAAACGTTCTGTTTCTGGATGGCGTCCAGGTGGCGACGAACGCAACAACGGCCATGGACGCGCCCATTCCCATCGGCGCGTGGCTGGGCACCTTCGAGGGTACCCAGCAAATGTTCAAGGGACAGCTGAACCAGGTGCGGGTGTGGACGGTGGCCCGCACGGCCGCCGAACTGGGCGCCGAAATGACCGGCGGCGTTCCCGCGACGACGGCGGGGTTGGCGGCGTCGTGGGGATTCGATGAAGACGGTGGCGCGTCCGCGTTCGATTATTCCGGGCATGGGAACACCGCGATCTTGGGCGACGGCGTTCCGGAACACATGCCCGTGCGCGTGGCCGACACCACGCCGGTCACCGGCCCGCGCGGTTAAGGCAGGGGCAGGGCAGGGCAGGGGCAGGGCACGGGCAGGGCACGGGAAGGCAGGGGCAGGGTCGGCGGCGGTTCAGGGCCCGCCGCTCGGCGAAACGCGGCTGGTCGAGATGACCGCGTCGTCGACGTAGATTTCGGGACGCGGCAAAACCCGGTCCGGAATGTTGCCCATGCCCAGGTACAGGGCGGGTCCGACCCCCGAAGGCCGGTTGGTGATGTCGTAGACGCGCCTGCCGTCCAACCAAACCGACAAGCGTCCGGTGTCGTCGTTGGCGTTTCGATAGAACACCTCGATCTGAAACCACTTCATCACGGGAACCTCGGCGGGCGGCGCCGCCAGCGGCAACTGCAAATACGGCAAACGATCGTCGAAGGCGAACAACACGATCTCGCCACCTGGCAGTGTGCGCAGGTTCAGGATGGTGACCTCGCCGATGGAACCACCGTCGGGCGGCGCCGCGTTGCCGAACGTCATGATGGTCCACGACGTGATCGTCTGGTACGGCTGGGGCAGGTAGAACCACGCGCTGTAATAGGCCTCGGTGGGAAACGTCCCCTGGCGCCACAGGCCGGCGACGTTCGAAATGGACATGTGGACGGAATAACTTCCTGAGTGCGCCTCGCCGGCGACCACGGTCGGTCCGGCGGCGGCGCTGCCCGAGAAGTCGCCCGGCCCGCTTTGGGTCCATTCCGTCAGATCGCCGGTTTCATGGCCGGCGCTCCAGATGACATTCGATCCGATGTCGACCGTTTGGCGACAGGCCAGCGTCGCGCCCAGCGTCGCCAGCGCCAACAGCCATCGTGGGAGGAAAGACGTCACCGGGAGCATCATAGTGCGCGCGGACGGACAGGGACACGTCTTCGAAGGTATCCCGCCCTGAGCATCCGCGGTAGGCCGCATACACCGCAGTGCCTACTGAGTACCGCGATGAATAGGTAACGGCTCAGTCATTTCGCACGTTCGATTCAGTCTTTGTTTTTCGATCGATTTGATCGTTCGTCGTGCAAAAACCAAGAAGGTTTTGGGGGAAGCTCTCCTTACGTTCGACTGAGGGAAGCGCGCTTCCCGACTTCTTGTCCTGCGCGAGACGTCTCACGGATAGGCCTTTTTCGGGAGAACCACGATGACACGACCTAGTCAGTCCCAGCGCACGCGCCGTCAGCTCGGATTTCGGACGCTCGGATTTGCGGCGCTGATGGGGTTGTCCTGCACGGCCAGCATTCAGCCGGGATCGACAGGATCCGGAACGGGGTCGGTCACGGGCGGCGGCATCAACGGCGGTGGCGGCGGGAGCACGACCGCCGGGACCGGTGCGACCGCCGGCGGTGGAACCGGGGCAACCAATGGCAGCGGCGGGACCGGCGTGATCACCGGCGGCGGAACGGGCGCGGTCACCGGCAGCGGCGGTGCGGGGATCGGCACCGGCGGTGCGACGACGGTGGCATGCACGGCGGGGGCGTTGTCCGATCCCGGGCCCGCCATCAGCCGCCGGTTGACCCGCACCGAATACAACAACACGGTTCGTGATCTTCTGGGCGACACAACGGCGCCCGCGACCGATTTTCCGGCCGAGGAACTCAGTCTCAATTTCGACAACTCGCCGCGCGTTCTGACGATCTCTCCCTTGCTGACGGAGGGCTACATGAACGCGGCCGAGACCCTGGCCGCGAACTACGTCAAGAATCTGAGCACGTCGTTGCCCTGTTCGACGACGGGCGGAACCAGTTGCGCGCAACAGTTCATTCAGACGTTCGGCGCGAAGGCCTTCCGCCGGCCCATCGCCGCCGACGATCTGACCCGGTACATGACGGTTTTCAACGTGGGGGCTACGACGAACTTCACCACGGGCATTCGGCTGGTGGTCACCGCCATGCTGCAGGCGGCGCCGTTTTTGTATCGCGTCGAAACCGGCGGGGCCGTCGTCGCGGGATCCACCTTCGTGAAGGTCACTTCGTGGGAAATGGCGTCGCGCCTGTCCTACCTGCTGTGGAAGTCAATTCCGGACGACATGCTGACCACCGCGGCGCAGAACGATCAGCTTCAGACCGTCGCGCAGATTGCCACCCAGGCCGAACGCATGCTGGGTGATACGAAGGCGCGTGCCGCCATCGTCGACTTTCACGATCAGTGGCTGAATCTGCGGCAACTGGGCGATGCCCAGAAGGACGCCAAGGTCTTCGCGACCTTCACGGACGCAATCAACGCCGACATGCGCACCGAAGCGACGCAGCTAATCTCGGACGTGTTGTTCAACGGAACGGGCGATTTCAGCGGCCTGTTCACGGCGTCGTACACATTCGCGAACGCCAATCTGGCTGGTTTCTACGGCATCACTGGCATCACGGGCACCACATTTCAAAAAATCACCAGCCAACCGGCGCGCCATGCCGGAATCCTGACGTCGGGGGCCCTGATGTCGATCCTGGCCAAGGAAGACCAGACGTCGCCCCCCAGGCGCGGCGTGTTCATGCGCCACCAGATCCTGTGCGAGCACATCCCGCCGCCGCCGATGAACGTGTTGATCACGCTTCCCCAACTGGATCCCTCCCTGACGACGCGCCAGCGGTTCAGTCAGCACGCGACGGATCCATCCTGCGCCGCCTGTCACCAGTACATGGACACCATGGGCCTGTCGTTCGAAAACTTCGATGCGGTGGGACGGTGGCGCGATACCGAAAACGGCAAGGCTATCGACGCAACGGGATCGGTCACCGCGCTGGGCGGCACGGATCCCGGGCTGGTCGGTCCGTACAACGGCATCCCGGAATTGGGGCGCAAGCTGGCCGCCAGTCCCCAGGTCAGGGGATGCTTTGTGACCAACTGGTTCCGCTACGGAACCGGCCGCGCCGAAACCGTCGCCGACGCCTGCGCGCTGGCCAGCCTGAACACGCAGTTCGGGGCCAACGGTTACAACGTGAAGAAACTGATCGTCGCTCTAGCCCAATCGGATGCCTTTCGGTATCGGCGCCCGCTGACCGATCCCGTCGATCCGAGCATCGGGAAATGAAAAAGGAGCCAGTCGTGAAACCGTTCAGGATCAACCGTCGTTTCATTCTTCGTGGAATGGGTGGCATCGGCATCGCGTTGCCCCTGCTGGATGTCATGGAGCCCATGCGCAGGGCCTTTGGTCAGACAGCGACCGCGCCCCGTCGGTTCGTGGCGATGTTCTCGGCCAACGGCACCATCTACAACAGCTGGAAGCCCGGAGGCAGCGGGACCAGCTTCACGCTGTCGCCGATCTTGGCTCCCCTGGCGCCGCATCAATCGAATCTGGTGGTCATAGACGGATTGATCGATAAGGCCGCGCAAGCTGCCGGCGACGATCACCAGAAGGGCATGACCACGAACCTGACTGGCATCGAGGCCTTGCCGGGGCCTGCGGGCGGCACGGCCGTGGGTCTTTCATCCGGCATCTCGGTCGATCAGACCATCGCCAACCAAATTGGAAAGACGACGGCTTTTCGATCGCTGGAATTCGGTGTGCAGACCCTGCCCAACGGGGATCCGCTGCATTACATGTCCTACGCAGGGTCGGGACAGGCCCTGCCGGCCCAGGACGATCCCGCCGCCATGTACAAACGCATCTTCGGATCGTTCACCGCGCCTTCGGGTTCGACCACCGTCACCACCGGTACGGGGGGCGCGGGCGGTTCGTCGGGCGGCGCGACGACGGCGATGACGCTGCTGAATCAACGCAAAAGCGTGCTCGACGCCGCGATCGACAGCTACAACACCCTGCTTCCGAAGGTCAGCGCCAACGATCGGGTCAAGTTGCAGGCGCACGCGGACCGCATTCGCGATCTGGAGAATCGCCTGATCCAGATGAGTTCAACCGGGACGGGTGGAGCGGGTGGTTCGACGGGCGCAGGAGGGTCGACCGGTGGGGGCAGTGGGCCGGCGGCGATCGTGTCGTGCGTGAAACCGGGAGCGCCGGCTTCCATTGCGTTCAAGCAGAACAGCAATTACCCGGCGGTCGCGCAATTGCAATGCGATCTGCTGGCCATGGCGCTGGCCTGCGACCTTACGCGCGTGGCCACGTTGCAGTTTGGATACGAGGCGTGCGATCCGGTGATGAACTGGGCGGACGCCAGCATCACGCGCGGGCACCACACGATTTCACACGATGACGATTCGTTGGCGCAGTCGCAGACGCAGTTGGTGAACATCAACATCTGGTACGCCAAGCAGTTCGCGTACCTGATCAATGCCATGAAGAAGATCCCGGAAGGCAACGGGACGATGCTGGACAACAGTCTGGTGCTTTGGACGAACGGCCTGGCCAAGGGAAATCTGCACTCGCATTCGCCCATGCCCATTGTGGCGGCGGGCGCGGCGGGTGGGTCGATCCAGACCGGGCGGTTCCTGACCTACGCGAAGACGAACACCAACAATTTCCTGGTGTCGTGTTTGAACGCGATGGGCGTCGCGGGGACGACGTTCGGAAATCCGGCGCACTGCACGGGACCGCTGGCGGGCTTGGTTTCGTAACGCCTTCGGCCAGAGAGCTGACATGACGGCTGTGCAACGTGGTGTCCTGGCGTCCTTGGTCGTCCTGGTCGTCTTGATGGCGTGCGCACCCGCGCCTGACGGGACGACAGGGGGAACGGGAGGGACCGGCAGTGTCGGGACTGGTGGTCGCGCGGCAGTAGCCGCTGCTGGGGGGGCTGGCACCGGAGGTGCCGGTTCAGGTGGTGCCAGTGGCGGTGGGGTCGGCAGCATCGGTTCAGGGGGGACATCCACGGTGTCATCGGGTGGCTCTGTGGGTACGGGCGGCCTGGTTGGCTCAGGCGGCGCGGCCGGCACGGGCGGCTCCACCAGTGCAGGCGGCGTGGCCGGCACGGGCGGCGCCACTAGTGCAGGCGGCGCGACGGGCACGGGCGGCGCGACCAGTGTCGGCGGCACGGGCGGCGCTCCCGGCACGGGCGGCCTGGTTGGTTCGGGAGGCGTGACCGGAGGGGCAGGGCGGGGCGGCGCCGGTGGAACCTCCGGGTGCGCGGCGTCGGGACTGTACATCTGCGAGGACTTTGAAACCGCCACCGTGGGCAGCAAGACCGTCGCGGGCTGGACGTCGACCGGATCGGTACAGGTGGCATCGGATCAGGCGCATCGCGGAACGCGTTCCTTGAAGATCGGGGCGGCGCTGACCGGAGAACGAACGATTCGACGCGCGACCAACATGGCGGGTATGCCGATCAGCGCCACGCACTGGGGGCGTGTTTTCTATCGCATCGAGACCCCGGCCCCTCTGCCGGCGGACTTTGTGCATTCGACCCATGTGTTCGGCGACGGCATGGTCAGCGCGGGGCGCGTGCAGGTGCGTGTGCTCGACACGATCACGCACAACACCGGCCTTCACAAGTTCGGCTACAACGTTCAAGAATCGTACGGATCCAACGCCGAACATGGTTTGTTCACCAACCCCGACTGGAAATATGAAAACATCTGGAAATGCGCGGAGTGGCAACTGGACGCGACCGCCAAGAGCTTTCACTTCTACTTGGACGGCGTCGAAGTCAAGGCGATCGGATTCGCGAACGCCACGGCGTATGGGCGGGATCCTGAAATCCCGGCGACCTTCACCAGCATGGGTTTCGGTTGGAACAACTACCAGACGTCGACCGCGCCAGGTTTCGTGGCGTGGTTTGACGACATCGCCGTGGGCCCGAACCGAATAGGGTGCCAGTAGGCCGCTCAGCGGCTGAAAGACCGCGTCGCACGTTCTGGCGTATGCTTCAGCGGATGAAGCGGAATGCGCCCACGGTGTCCTTTCGCCAAGGTCGCGGCCCGGGCCCCGGCGCCTGGCATGCGGCAGCGGTCCTGATCGCGATCGGTGCCTGCGGCGGCGGGTCCGAGGGTGGATACCCGGCACCGATCGACGCGGCACGGCCCGTGGTCGTGGATGCGAGGGTGATTGAAACGTCGTCGGTGGGTGACGCGCCCATCGAACCGAACGACATCCCGGGGCTGGGCATCTTGTTGAGGGAGGGGCGCCTGACGGGCTGGATTCACGGCGCGGTCCATGACCGCGGCCTTTACGTGTTCACTTACCGCAAGCCGGGCGATTTTTTTTCGTTCGCCGAGTTCCCGCTGACACCGGCCACGGCGGACATCAGCGCGCGCCTGCTTCAGATCAAGCGCCACGACGCCGTCGTCATCAAGGGCGTCTTCATCGAAAACGCCGCGCCCATTCATCATATTCGCCTTGAGGCCCTGACCGTTGCCACCACCTACGTCAGCGACGAGGTGGCGACACCCCGGACCGCCGACATCGCGATCCCCGAGGATCTGGCCGGTCAGACCGACGTCATCGGCAAGGTCCACGCCGTCGATGTGGATGGTCGCATCCTGGTGATCGAATACGCCGACGCCGTGATCCCCGTCTTTGTCAGCGTTCCGGCCCTGACCGCGGGGCTGTATCGAAACGACAAGGTTCGGCTGGCGTTCGAATTCGCGATTTTCCCACCGCGCCCGACGCACATGTGGCTGGACACCGCCGCCGCCCGTCCGTTGGAGGTCATGGAGCGTTTGCTCGATCGACACGGCAAACCTTTCGAGGCCGAGGGGTCGCTGGTGCGCTTCCCACGCAGCCCCCAGATTTCGTCGGACGTGTACGCGGTGCAGGTCGTCGACGCCGATCGCGTCAGCCGCGAGTACACGCTGCTGAACGAAGACGCATCCATCTTCGTGACCATCCGAGACAAGCTGGCCGCTGCCTGGATGTCCCGGCCCGGGACCGGTATCGACGGGCGCAACAAACTGGTCAATCCGTCAATTCGCGTTCGCGCCCGCGGCACGTTCAACCTGGTGGCGCCGAACCAGGCTAACGCGCAGATCCTGCTCGACTCGGCGGACGCTCTGACAATCACGCTGTTGCCCTGACCGCGCGTCGTGACGCTCGTGTCCTCCGTCGGGTCCCGTGATACCGTCGCGCGACGGACGGAGGTGACAAATGGCATTCGGCGACAAGAAGGTGTCCAACCTGGTGGCGGTGGGGCGGGTCGACAACGCCAGCGCGTGGATCTGGTTCCGCGCCGAGCGCCCCGGTCGTTACGCTCTGGAAATCAAGGGGCCGGGCGGCGTCGTGCAAGGCCGGGTCGAGGTCGAGATTCCCGCTGGAAATCAGACCGACAACACGACGACGGTTATGTATCCCAGCGGACGCACGGATGCTCCGCTTGCCCCCCTGACCCGATACGACGTGCGTGTCACCGCGACCGACGGGACGGTGATGGTGGGAAGCGCCGCGTTCGAGACCGCACCCGCGACACACGCCGACACACCCGCGTTGTTCAACGTCGGGATCGTCAGTTGCCACCAGCCGTTCAATTCGGACGGGGAGGTCTCGCCGCGAAACATGCGCCTGCTTGATGCGCTGCCGGCCGTGTTTCGTCAGCACGACATCAAATTCCTGCTGGGGGCGGGCGACCAGATCTACGCGGACTCCCCCGGCGAGTTTTCGTTGATGAACCCCCACTACGTTCGGTCCCATTGGCCGCAACGGGGCGACATGTCCACGTGGTCGCTGGAACAGATTCGGGCCGCCTACCAGGAGCGGTATCGGATCTGCTGGAATCAGATTCCCTGGCTGAAACTGATGAATTCGTCGGCCGGCTACGGAATTTTGGACGACCACGAGGTCTTCGACGACTGGGGATCAAGCGCGCGTCTTGAAACCGCGGCTCATCGAAAGATCATCGAAGGCGCACGGCTGGCCTATATGGACTACCAGGGATCGCGGCAGTTGCCCTGGAGCGCGACGGCGGCGTCGGCGCCGGAGACCCTGGACTACGAGTTCAACTACGGGACAGTGGCGACGTTCACCTTCGACCTGAGATCCGAGCGTCGCGTGGGTCCACCCGCCCAGGTGGTCAGCCGGGCGCAGATCTCGCGTTTTCGGGATTTTCTGGCGCGCAACGCGGCGGCCCACGTGATTCTGGTGGTGACCACTGTGCCGCTGGTTCACCTTCCGGAATGGCTAACCGGGGCGGGACAGACGTTGTTCGGTACGGACGTCGACTTCCCCGATCATTGGAGCGCGCCCCAGAACCGCGCGGATCGCGACGAGATCATGGCCGTCATCGAGGCGCATTTGAATGTCCACGCCAACCCGGCATCCGTCGGGCGGAAGCAGCGCCTGATCGTCGTGGGTGGCGACGTTCACGTCGGCTGCGCCTTCGTGTTGCGGTTTGCCGGCGCGGGAGGCGGGCGTCCGCTGTTCTATGAACTTTCCACCAGCGCCGTCTCCAATCGCCTGAAAAAGTTTGACGCCGACATTTCAATCTTGGGGCCTCAGATGTTCGGTTTGACGTCGCGCATCGCCAGCGGCCGCGTCGATGTGCAACTGCTACCCGGAAACAGGGCGAACGAAGGCCGCAATCCCATCGGTGGGTTGAACGCCGGCCTGATCGAATTCAAACGCAACGGTGACGAAACCAACGTTCGTCTGAAGTTGCTGGGGTACGGCGAAGATTTGCGGGTGCGGGAGGAATTCGTCAGCGGCTGGTTATGATGTGTGCCATGGACGATTCGCACCGGGCCACGACAGGCTCGATGACAGGCCGCTCGATGACAGGCCCGACGACAGGCCCGACGACAGGTTCAGGCCGCGTCTGCGCGGGGGGACCGTAACCGCGGGGCTTCTTCGTGCGTAGTTCGTGCGTAGAACGATAGAAGGGCAAGGAGCCGTGCCATGAAGATCGTCCAAGCAAAGCATAAAGCCAGTTCGCGCGGATTCGCAGGCGCGGCGGCATTCGCGTCGATGTGCGTCGCTGGCGTCGCCGGTGTCGCCGCTGTCGCGCTGTCCGGCTGCTCGCCCACCCCTGCCGTCGCACAAGGGGACGGCACCAAGCCGGGCGTCGCGCCGCGGTCCGCACCCACGACGGGGAAGGCCGCGACCCAGACGGCCGTGTTGGCGGGCGGTTGCTTCTGGGGAATGGAGGACATCCTGCGCAAGATTCCCGGCGTGCTGGAAACCGAGGCCGGTTACGCGGGCGGTAAGACGGCAAGTCCGACCTACGCGAACGTCAAGACAGGCGCGACCGGCCACGCCGAATCGGTGCGCGTCGTCTTCGATCCGAAAAAGCTGTCGTACGCCGATCTCCTGGAAAAGTGGTTCTTCCGCATGCACGATCCGACGACGAAGAACCGTCAGGGGAACGACGTCGGGACGCAGTACCGCTCCGCGATTTTCGTGACATCGCCCGAGCAGCGCAAAACCGCGGAGTCTGTCAAGGCGCGCGTGGAGAAGTCAGGAAAATGGAAGAGCCCGATCGTGACCGAAATCGTCGAGGCGGGCACGTTCACGCGCGCCGAGGAGTACCACCAGAAATACCTGGAGAAGACCCCCGGCGGCTACACCTGTCACTTCCTGCGCGACTGACGACGGGCTGGCCCGTGACGTGCCCCGATCAGTTTCGAAGTAGGCCCCCAAGGCCCAAAACGCCGCAGGCGATGATTCCAAGGATCAGCACGCCGCGAGCGGCCTTCATCAGGCCGGTGCGCGCCACCGGCTTCCCTCCCCGGGGCGTGTTACCCGTGAGAACGGCCGCCACCACCAGGACCAACGTGAGGCCCAGCCAGACGAGAGAATTCAAGCGGCACAATCCAAAGCAAGAAAGGGCCAGGGCACGTCGCGCGGACGAAACACCGGGAGGTCAGTTTGGGTGCCCGGCGAAACGCATCCCGCTAAGGGAGAGGCCACGGCTACGTTCTGCCGTTTCTGCCGTTGTTGTTCTTGAAGGCGCCCTTCACCGTGTCCGCGATGTTCTTCGCGGCCTCCTCGGTCTTGTGAATGACGCCCTTCAGGTTGCCCTTGATTTGATCGGCCACGCCCTCAGCCTTGCGGAGGTCGTCGCCCGTCAACTCACCCTCGATCTGTTTTGCCTTACCCTTGGCTCTGTCGATGATCTCGCCCATTGTGTTCACCCCTTCTTCGAAATGTTGCTCTTTCGGATCAGTGAGCTAAGCAGTTTTCGTGCCGCCAGGCCGACGTGTCGAAGGGCCCGTGCAGGTTGATTGCGACCAGGGGACGTCAGCTCGGCAGTCCAGGAGCGATCTGGAACCACAGGGTTCGAGGGGCGTGGCACCGGCGGCACTGCATGTCCATTTCGCGCAGCACGCCGCGCGGGGTGGACGACGCTCGATCGCTTCGAAGCGTGAGTTTGCCGCCGCATTGAAGACAGGGCGTGGCGCGCGCGTGCACCTCAACCACCGCCGCGGACGGCACCTCGATCGGTCGTTCGGAATCACCGCCGGGTAGCTTGACTACTAGCCGCTGGGTCGCGCGTACCGTCTTTCTCGCGCCGCGTTCTTCTTCGCGTCGCTGCCGACGCGGGCGTTCTGGTGGTTTTGTCACGGGCGCGATCCCGCATGGCGTCGATGACCGCGCCTTTCTTGATCGCGCGGGTGGCATGCGCCTCGAAGATGCGGTCGATCTCTTCGGGATCGTAGGCGCGCGATACTTGGAATTGTCCTGTGATGCCTTCCCGCTCTCATTTTTTTTCGGTCCGTGCCTACAGCGGCCCGCGTGTTCCCGCCATCCGCCCACCGTCGACGGGGATCACCGCACCCGTGATGTACGGCGCGTCGCACAGGAACCGGACGGCGCGCGCCACGTCGCCCGTCGTGCCCACGCGACCCATCGGGATACGGGACAGTACGCGTTTGCGATCCGCGGCGGGATAGTCGGGGGGAAACGCGACAGTGCCCGGCGCCACGCCGCACACGCGCACCTTCGGCGCCAATTCCAGCGCCAGCACGCGCGTCAGCATGGCCAGCCCCGCCTTGGCGGCTGCGTAGTGTGCATAGCCTTTCCATGCGTGGAACGCAGCCACGTCCAGGATGTTCACGATCACCCCACGCCGTCGGCGCAGCGACGGGACTGCCGCCTGCGCCAGGCGAAACGGTGCCTCCAGATTCAACGCCAGCATGTCGCGCCACGCGGGACCGTCGATCTGTTCGAACGGCCGCCGATCGAACGCGGCGGCGCTGCACACCAGTATGTCCAGACGGCCCGCCCATGCCGTGACGTCCCTGACCAACGAAACCGCCAGCGCGGCGTCCCGGAGATCGGCGGGAAACGCCCGTGCCCATCCGCCGCTTGCCTGGATCGCGTCCACCGTCGCCCGTGCACCACGTGCCGAGCGCGCGTAGTGAACGGCGACCGTCGCGCCCGCCCGCGCCAGTTCCTCCGCGATCGCGCGACCCACGCGTACCCCCGCGCCGGTCACCAGCGCCACGCGGCCCGCCAGTTCGCGCGTTGTCGGCGTGGTTTTTCGGGACGTCATCTCCGCCAGCATACCGGCAATTGGACCCCGGTCGTGAACCGGTCCGTGCTCCGGTCGTGCTCCGGTTGGGGGGTCGTCGGG
>JANOJB010000100.1:0-3573 GCA_031407985.1 Pseudomonadota bacterium
GTCGTCGTGTCGGTCATCGACAATCTCATCAAGGGCGCCTCGGGGCAGGCGCTCCAGAACATGAATTTGATGCTCGGCGTCCCCGAGACGGCCGGGCTCGATGCACCGGGTCTTTTTCCGTAGGAGATTCGCGATGACGAGCGAGATGAAGGCGCCGCCGCAGGTTTCGTGGAAGGACCCGAAGGGGATGCGCACGATCGCGGGAGGCGTGACGGCCGCGGTGGGCTTCTCGGCCTCCGGGATCGCGGCCGGAATAAAGAGCGCGAGCGACCGGCTCGACCTGGCCTGCGTCTTCGCCGACCGGCCCGCGTCGTGGGCGGCCACCCTGACCACCAACCGTTTCGCGGCCGCGCCGGTGAAGCTCGCGCGGGCGCTCCTGCGACAGGGCGGGCCGCTGCAGGCCGTCCTCGTCAACAGCGGCAACGCCAACGCGGCCACGGGTCCGGAGGGCGACCGGCGGGCGCGCAAGGTCGCCGCCGCCGTCGCGAAAGTCCTCGAACTCCCCGCGGGCCGCGTCCTCGTCTCCTCGACCGGGATTATCGGCCGACCGCTCCCCGCCGACCGGATCGTCCGCGCCGTACCCGAGGCGGTGCGCACCCTCGAGGCCGCGGGCGGCGGCCGGGCCGCGCACGCGATCATGACCACGGACACGTTCGTGAAGGAGGCGGCGCTGGAGCTGCGCATCGGCGGCCGGACGGTGAGGATCGGCGGCATGTGCAAGGGCGCCGGGATGATTCACCCGAACATGGCCACCATGCTCGCCTACATCACCACGGACGCCGTCGTACCCCAGGGGCTGTTGCGTCGGCTGCTGAGCGCCGCGGTCGAGCGGACCTTCAACCGCGTCAACATCGACGGCGATCAGAGCACGAACGACACGGTGGTGCTCCTGGCGGGCGGTGCCGCGGGCGCGCGCGTCCCCGCCGCAGGGCCCGACCGGGAGCGGTTTGCCACAGCGCTTGGGGAGATTTGCCGCCGGCTCGCCGAGCTGATCGTTCGCGACGGCGAGGGGGCGACCAAGCTCGTCGAGATCGCGGTCAGCGGCGCCCGCAGCGCCGCCGATGCGCACCGCGTGGCGGATACCGTGGCCAACTCGAAGCTCGTGAAGACCGCCTGGTTCGGGCAAGATCTCAACTGGGGACGGATCGCGGCGGCGGTGGGCTATGCCGGCGCGCGCGTGGATCCGGAGAAAGTCTCGATCACCCTCAACGGCAAGCCGGTGGTCACCGGAGGGCGGGGCGTCTCGCCGGCCCGGATGGCGCGGGCCGCGAATGAGATGCAGGAGCCGGTGCTGCGCTTCGCGATCGATCTGGGGCTCGGCACCGGCAGCGACGCGGTGCTGACCTGCGACCTGACGCACGACTACGTCTCCATCAACGCCGAGTACCCGACGTAATAACGGCCGCTGAAAAGGGCCCATCTGCGGCAATAATCCGATTGCGATCTCCCGGGCACGAACCCGTAAACTTCGACGAGACTTTGAGTTTGAGGCTTTCGGCCGCGTCGAGGACCGCAGACCTTTCTAGCCTCACAATCGAGATGTCGTTTGCGTACTTGACCCTGGCATTGTCGGCACGGCGACGGTTAAGGAAAAGATCCGCATCCCTCTTTTAACGGCCCATTATTTAGGCACCGTAGCGACGGCGGGCGCCTTGCCGCCGCGGGCAAGGCGCATGACGGAGCGCCTCTGCACGGGAAGGGCGGGGGGCACGGGAACGGGTGGTAGTGCCTGAGTTCGCCCGGAACAGCTCTTGGATCGGATCACGGTGGCCTTCGACACACTGATAAAAAATCTTGACCCCCCCCCCCCCCCCTGATAGTCATTGAATGCATTCGGCGGTTGGATTTCTGGCTACAACTCGACGAGTGCCACGGGTGATTCCGGGTTACCACCCGTGATGAGTAATGAGCTGATCGGAGTACGCTTGGATTCGCTTACGATCGGGACCTTTTTCTCGCACCCTGTGGACCCTTCGGCAGTGGTCCGCCTGGTGGCTGAGATGTGTCCCGGTTTGACGACCAGGACGTGATGCGCGCTGGCTGTAGTGCGGTAAACAGATGCTGAAAGGAGATTCATGAAAAACGCTAAAACCAAGCGGTCAGCCCCCAAACCGTCTCGCACTCCGGTTTTGCGCAAGACGCCCACCGGCATCCAGGGTTTGGACGAACTCACCGGCGGCGGCTTGCCCAAGGGGCGGCCGACGCTGGTGTGTGGCGGCGCCGGCTGCGGCAAGACGCTCCTCGCCATGGAATTCCTCGCGCGCGGCGCCGAGGAGTTCGGCGAACCGGGGGTCTTCGTCGCCTTCGAGGAGCGTGCCGAGGAACTGGCGACGAATTTCGCCTCTCTCGGTCACGATCTCAACGCGCTGGTCGCGCAGAAAAAACTGGCCATCGACTTTGTCGCCATCGAGCGCGGCCAACTCGAAGAGACCGGCGAGTACGATCTGGAAGGACTGTTCATCCGGCTGGGGTACGCGATCGACAGCGTTCGCGCCAAGCGGGTGGCGCTCGACAGCATCGAGGTGCTCTTCGCAGGGTTGAAAGACCACGCCATCCTGCGCGCAGAACTGAGCCGACTGTTCCGCTGGCTGAAGACCAGGGGCGTGACCGCCATCGTCACCGCCGAGAAGGGCGACGGCAGCCTGACCCGCCACGGTCTGGAGGAATACGTGGCCGACTGCGTGATCCTGCTGGACAACCGGGTGACCGAGCAGATGACCACCCGGCGGCTGCGGGTCGTCAAGTATCGCGGCTCCAGCCACGGCACGAGAGAGTATCCGTTCCTGATCGACGAGGGCGGCGTCTCCATCCTGCCGATCACGTCGACGGGGTTGACCTACGAAGCGAGCACCGAGCGCATTTCCTCGGGCATCCCCCGCCTGGATGAGATGATGGGAGGCCGGGGCTACTATCGCGGCAGCAGCGTCCTGGTCACCGGCACGGCCGGCACGGGCAAGACGAGTCTGGCGGCGCATTTCGCCCAGGCCTCCGCCGCCCGCGGCGAGCGTTGCCTCTGGTTCGCTTTCGAGGAATCTCCCGCCCAGATCATCCGCAACATGCGCTCCATCGGCATCGACCTTGCGCCGGCGGTGAAGCGCGGAAAGCTGCTCCTGCAGGCCGATCGCCCGACGACCTTCGGCCTGGAGACGCACCTGGTTGCGATGCACAAACGGGTGAACGAATTCCAGCCCCGGACCGTCATCGTCGATCCGATCAGCAACTTCCTGTCGATCGGTAGTGAATACGAGATCAAGGCGATGCTGACGCGGCTGGTGGACTTTTTCAAAATGCGGCAGATCACCACGCTGTTCATCAGCCTCACCCCGGGCGACTCGGTCGTGGAGGTCACCGATACCGGGATGTCGTCGTTGATGGACACGTGGCTGCTGCTGCGGGACATCGAAAGCGGCGCGGAGCGCAACCGCGAGCTGCACATGCTGAAGTCGCGCGGCATGTCCCACTCCAATCAGGTCCGCGAGTTCCTGCTCACCGACCATGGGGTGGAATTGCGGGACGTCTATCTCGGGCCGTCGGGCACCATGCTCTCCGGCAGCGCGCGCCTGGTCCAGCAGG
>JANOJB010000123.1:0-11136 GCA_031407985.1 Pseudomonadota bacterium
CGCGTTTCGCGACCGTGGGCTTGACCGAAGCAACCGCCCGGCGTGGGATCGGCAACCGCCCCGGCGCCAGCCAGATGAACAGTGGCTATCACTGGCCGTACGGACGGCGCGAGGGGGTACTGCCCATCTGGGCGCACCGCCGGGCGGCGGTCTCCGGCGCGCTGCTGTTTCCCCGGGTGATCTTTCAGAACCGGACGTCCGAGGGCTTCGTCAGCCGCACCACGGACGACAGCACGCCCGATTCCTATTTCTGCTTGTCGTTCAATTTGGAGACCACCAAGCGTCCCGGCCTGGACGCGATCACTTGTGCCAGCGCATTCAATGGTGACAAGGGTCGGTTTATCCGAGACGCCGACATCACGAAGGGCTATGGCGAGCCCGCAGAGGAAGGCGGGGTCGGCGGCGCGCGCCCGCTCGACGCGTGGTCCTTGTACCCGCCCCGTCGAGACGTCACGCCTTGCGTAGCCCCCGGCTGCGTGGACAGTCCAGACGTGGCGTCGTTCAACGCCGCGGGGCGACGAGTGCTTCCCGAAATCGACACGATCGCCATGGCGACACCCGCGGGAGACGCCGCCCAGACCATCTCGTTCTCGGTTCCGGCGGACTGGCCCGTCGGCGACTATCTGGCATCGGTCGAGATCAATACCGAAGGCGACTACAACGCCGCGTACAACGAGACGACGTATCCCACACCCGCGAAGCCTCCCGAGGCTTGGGACGCCTGGAGCATTACCTACGGCTATCCCTTTCGGGGTCAGCCTTCGGTCGTGTTCCGCCTGTCCATCGCCGTCGGGACAACGCAAACCGCGTCGACGACGGCTGCGTCCGGGTATGGATCCCTGTCCGGCCAGGGCCCGATGGGAGGCGTGACGTTCCCGATCGATGCCACGATCACCAACGATCCGAGTACGGCGCCCGGTAGCGGCGTCGATCGCCTGCGCGTGACCGCCGGAGGATATCGCCTGCGCGTCGAGAGCACCGCCTCCTCCGTGGACAGCGACGGGGGCGCGTCCGACGCGGCTTCCCCCCAAGACGCTTCTGAAGATCGCGCCGAAGGTCTCGGTGCAGATCGGCCCGCAGATCGACCTGACGTGGGACAGTTCGACGCAATCAGCGCCCCCGACGCCGCAGTTGCGATCGATGCGACGGGATCGGGAGGCGCGATCGGGCCCGGCCTCGCGGCCCGCGGTCGTGGCGCATCGGGCTGTGGTTGCACGACGGCGCGAGCCCAGTCACGGCTGCCGGGCGGGCACGCGATCCTCTCGTTGCTGGCGGGGGGCTTCTTCTTGGCGGTCCATTCCGTGCGACGGCCGTCGCGCCGACGACAGTTGCCGAAGCGGCGCCCTTCCGTGGCCTCACCCCCGATCGTGTCAAGGCCCCAGTCCTGACCGCGGGTGTTGGGCGAGGGTGTTCGGGCAGGCCGATGTTACGCGGCGCGAGGGGACTGGTCGCCTATTCCCCCTAGACACAACAAGCGAGAAAAGGCTGGATAGCCATCGGGCAAGGCGCGACGAACGACGAGGTCTGCGGTTTGGTGCGGCTGATCCAGCATGGAATCCGAAGGAGGAGCGCCCCCGTGATCACCATGGCCATCCCGACCGCAACCAGTCCCAGACCGACGCGCGAGCGCCACAGATAGGTGCGGGCATGTTCTTCGGCCGCCGCGTTCCCCTGAACCGCTCTCAGCGGATCGTTGGAAAAAGGCGTCGCTCCGAATTTGAGGCCGTCACGTTCAAGGGTCGGAACGGCGCCGTCCATCGTGTACGCGATCCGATCCGGGTTGTTTTCAAAGGCGTCCTTTCTTGAATCGTCCCGAAGACGGTACTGCCGTTCCGTCGGGGCGGGAAGTCTCGCGTCGGCTATTGCCTGCAGGTTGCGCCGGGCTCGTGCGGCGACGCGCCGGTCATCTCCGTGACTCGCCCCGTCTTGTCGTGAATCCGAAAGGAGAGATCCAGGGGCGCTTCCGAGCAGCGCAGACGAAACTCCGCCCTTCCCCGGCCGTCGCTCGACAACGGGCGGTCGATTTCGCAGGTGCCGTGGTCGATCGCCAGGCGGCCGAGAACCTTCCTGGCCTTGCCGTGATCGAGGCTGTCGTCGAACAGATCCGCTGTCGTGGTCTCATCCCATCGGCGCATCGCCGCGGTCAGGCGCCTCGCCGCACCCTGTAAGCGTTCGTCGGGAACGAATTCTTGCTTCCATTCGATGTTCTGGATGCGCGACGGCGTGCTGGGGGTCAGAGACATCGTGAACTCGATCGCGCCGCGCTCGCAGCGCAACCGCCACCCACCCTGCGAGCGATTGTGTTGCCTGATAGCGCCCTCGGAACTGCAACGGCCGTGCTCGCGAGTCAGACGGGCGAAATCTTCGCGCAGATTTGCAAGCCACGGGAATTTTAGGCTTGCGCGATCGAAGGTTCTGTCGACCAGCGCCACCTCCCATTTGTCGAGCAGCCGGCCCACGGTGTCGCGCGCGTCAGCCAGGGCTGGCTCTGTAGCGGCGGGAGGCGTCGCATCGAGGAGGCCCGCATCCCGCAGTATTGTCAGCGTCCCGTCGATCGAGCGCCAGCCGACCGGCTCGGTGGTGGAAAAGACGACGACTCCCAGACCGTGTCTCGGCAGAAGGTGAACGGTCGACACGTAGCCGGGCTCGTATCCGCCGTGCTGCACGATGCCTTCGTACGGGCACATCGTGTTGTTGACCCAGCCGAACCCGTACTGGGCGGCGGACAGCCAGAGCTGGCCGTCGGCGGATTGTCTTGCGACCGGTTTGTCTTCACCCCAACGAATCCACCGATGACCTTCGTGCATCTCGCGCAACGTCGCGCGGCGCAACGGGCCCGATTCAGGTTCATCGCGTGCCGGGTACGCCGCAAGCTGGAAGGCGACATACCGTGCGTAGTCACGCAAGGACGTGTACAGGCCGCCGGAGGCCTCAAAGACGCCCTCGGGTGGCCGAGCCTCGGGCGTCACCTTGTCCTGTTCGCGCCGGTAACCGACAGCCAACCGGGCCGGTGGGACGTCGCCCGATTCCCAGACGGTCGACGTCATGGCGAGGGGTCGCAGGATATTCGCGGTCACGTAGTCGCGAAATCGCATGCCCGAGACGCGTTCCACGATCTTCCCCAACAGGGCGTACCCCAGGTTCGAGTAGGCGTAGCGCTGCCCGGGCGGGTCAGCGAGCAGAAGCCCTGACCGGATGAAGCGTCCGAGTTCCTCGTCGGTGGTCCCGAACGTGACGGCGCCCCAGGCGTCGTCGTACGCCAGGCCGGAGGACATGGTCAGCAGATGACGCACGCTGATCGCCGGGGCATCGCGCGTGGGCCCGGACAGGAATCCAAGTTCAGGTAGGTAAGTCGCCGCCGGCGCCTCCAGCGCCACCTTTCCTTCGTCTCGCAGCTTCATCACCGCGGCCGCCGTGAAACTCTTCGTCATCGAGGCGATGCGAAATACGCTGTTCTCGTCGACGGCGGTCTTGGATTCGACATCGCGCACGCCGAACGCGCGTGAATACGCGAGCTCGCCGTCGAGCACGATGCCCACCACCGCCGCCGTGGCTTGGCTTTCAGAGAACATCTTGGCGAAGTGCTCGTCGAGTCGTGGGGCAGCCGCGGTCAGCTTCGCTTTTCGCGCCGGGTCCGCCGCCCGCGGCAAGAACGGCGGGAAAGGCGCGGGGGCGGCCATAGCCGATGGTGCCCTCGCCGGAAGACCTCGTGACGTGCAGCCCAGCGTGGGCACGATTGCGAAGGCGAACACGAGAGAACGCAGAGCCATGACGGCATGGTGCCGGATGCCTATTGGCCGCGCAAGCCGCGTCGACGGACGAGCGACGACGATCAAACGTCCACGACGTCAGGCGCGACGGCCGACACGCGCCGCGACACGAGTCCGACGCCACCGAGGACGGCCGCGGCGGAAATCACGAAGCGCGCGTTGAGGCTTTCATGCAGAAGCGCCGGTAGGGGTCGGATAGACAATGCCGGAAATCTAACGTCTTACGTTACAATACCGGGGCTACTATGAGGCTCCTTTCCCGCAGTGTTCACCAGTCGATCCAGGATCGCCTGACGCGTATGCCCGCCGTGGTTTTGCTGGGACCGCGCCAGGTCGGCAAGACGACGCTGGCGCGGGAGATCGCCGCGCGGTGGACGGGGGCCATCTATCTCGACCTCGAACGTCCGGTCGATCGGCGACGCTTGGCTGATCCCGACGCCTACCTCCGTGCCCAAACGGGAATGCTGGTCGTGGTTGACGAGATCCATCGCGCTCCCGACTTGTTTGGAACCCTGCGCGGCATCATCGACGAACGGCGCCGCGCGGGCGATCGAACCGGGCACTTCCTGTTGCTGGGCTCGGCGTCTCTCGATCTCATGAAGCAAGCGTCGGAGACCTTGGCGGGCCGTGTCGCCTACGTTGAACTGACGCCCATCGACGCGATCGAGGCGGGGACGCGCACCGGCGGGGTGAATCGACTGTGGTCGCGCGGTGGTTTCCCAGACAGCCTGCTCGCGGACAACGACGCCGACAGTCTGAACTGGCGGCGTTCGTTCGTTCAAAGCTACCTTGAACGCGACGTTCCCATGTTCGCGCCACGCCTGCCCGCCGAAACCGTGGGGCGCCTCTGGACGATGCTCGCCCACGCACAGGGCGCTCTGCTCAATCAATCGAAGCTGGCTGCCAGCCTGGCTGTGTCCACACCCGCCGTCGGACGGTACGTGGATCTGTTGGTGGACCTCCTCTTGGTGCGACGACTACGTCCATGGAGCGGCAACGTGGGCAAGCGCCTGGTGCGCACACCAAAGACATACGTTCGCGACAGCGGGATGGTCCATGCGCTGTTGGATCTTGAAACCTGGAACGACGTCCTCGGGCATCCCGTCGCTGGACCCAGTTGGGAGGGTTTCGTCATCGAGAATCTTGTGGGCGCCGCGGGCGATCGTCGAACGCCATACTTCTACCGAACCGAGGACGGCGCCGAGGTGGACTTGCTTTTCGAACGCGGTGGGCAGGTCGAGATGGCCATCGAAATCAAGCGATCGTCCGCACCGGACCTTTCGAAAGGCTTTCACTCGGCGCGCACCACGTTGAAACCGAAGGCGTGCTACGTCGTCCACGGCGGTGCGGGAAACTGGCCGCTGGGCAAAGGCATCACCGCCATCGACCTAAAGGGATTGATGCAACGGTTGGCGGACCGCTGAAGCGCGTCGCTGAACATCAAAGACGGGAGCCGTCATCGCCTGCCCAAGTACCAACCGCTCCGGGACCACTGCCGCGGGAGCCGCCGAGCGCGGCAATCTTGCCATCGCCAAGGACTGGCTTTTGGCGGCGGCGAATGAGACAACAAGCGACCGGGATGCGGCCGCCCGGCTATTTCGCGAGGCTCTTCAGCATGCCGACCATCTCGGGGCCGGCGGCGTAGGGTTTGTGGCGGGAGATGTCGTTGCCCGTGTCCCAGAACACCGGAATCATCTTCCTCTCCACCGCGGCGTTGGCGACCGCCGACATCCAGCGAAGACGTGACGCGGGCTCTTTCTTGTGGCTCACGCCGAATTCGCCCAGGTAAACGGGGATGTCGTTGCTGGTGGCGAAACCCTTCATTTTCTCGAAGAGCTGCTCCAGCTGGTTCACGTCTTCGGGCGTCCCCCACGTCGGCATCATCTTGCCCCAGTCGGCGTCTTGCTCCAGGCCGCAGAACTGGTACGGCGTGTAGTAGTGCACCGAGATGAACAGCCTGCCCGGGATGGTGTCCTTAGGCAGCTTGTACGCGCTGGCGCAGGTCTTTTCGATGTCGGTGTTGTATCCGGTGACGATGAGCAAGCGCTTGCCGTTGTGGCCCCCGGTCTTGCGAACGGTGTCGATGAACAGTTGGTTCACGCGGGTGAGGGTGGCGTAGGCCTTCTGGGTCGAGCCTTCATTTTCGAATTTCGTCTCCTCGTTCAAGGCCTCGAAGATCAGTTTTTCGTTTTTGCCCGCGAAGAAGGTCGATATCTGCTGCCAGTACGAACGGAATTTTCTCTCGGCGTCGGCGCTGAACGTGGCGTACGTCTGCGGAAACTTCTCCTTCACTCCCGAATCGATCCAGCCCCCGTCCCAGTGGATGTTCAGCACGCAGAACATGCCGGCACCGGTGATCCAGTCGACCACCTCGCTGACGCGGCGAAATTTGTCGGCGTCAACGCGCTCGTCGGTCGCGTACGTGTCCCACGCCACCGGCAGGCGAACGCTCTTGAACCCCAGACCGGCCAGGCTCTCGACGAACTCCTTGGTGATGGGGGGATTTCCCCAACCGATCTCCCAAGTGGTCGTGTTGTCCAGCGTGTTACCGATGTTGATGCCGGGGCTCATCAGCGGTACGGCGGCCCAGGCGTCGAGTTCTTTCATAGTCTCCGGGGAACGCGCTGCCGCCGTCGTCGTCGTCGTGGAGGCGGCGGTATTCGGCGATCCCAGCCCAGGGGGGGTGAGACAGGAGGTCGACAGCAGGGCCAGCCAGAGGGTGTTGAGTCTCACCGCACGCCTATACTATGTGCCCTCAAAGATTGACAATGGACCTCGTTAAGTCCCTTTGCCGCGCAGAAACGCGCTGAGCTGGGATCGCATACGTATAATGCCGCGCATGGCGATCTTCCGATGGATTGTGGGCCTGACCGTCGTGCTCGCGAGCGGCCCCGCGGTGGCCGAGTTGACGGTGCGGACGAGCGGGCTCGGCCCGGCTGGACTCGACGTGCTGGTGGGCAAGCAGGCATTGGTGGAACGGATGTCGCTCGCGATCAAGCGGCGTGGCTCCGACCTGGCGACCACCTGCGCGTGGCAAGCGGCCGCCGTGACACGCGGCCAAACGCCTGCCATCGAGCAGATCATCCCGTGCCGCGCGGGCCAGGTGAACGCCGTCGTGCACCTGCGCGAAGCCGAACCCGGCCTGGTTGTGGTCACGCTTGATCTCGGCAAAGAGACCCCCCTGGCCGCGGAAGATGGCGTGCGGCTGACGGTGCTGCTGGCGGACGCCGAGCAAGGCGTGGCGATCGCCCGCTCCGAGCCATGGTGGACACGACCCGTGTTCTGGCAGCAGCAGAACTTCATTCCGGACGAGGCGCAGCTTGTGGTTGCGCGCCGCAAAGCGGATCACGCCGTGTTGTTGCCGCTGGCAGCGGGCGGCGCCATCGGTTGGGCTCGCGGCACCAACGTTCCTTTCAGTGCCGGCGGCGTGACAATGGTGCTCACGGCGCGGGCACCATGGTCGTTGCGGCGTGGGGCGCTGGCGGTGTTGGGCGCCGGTGATTCGCCCTATGCCCTTGTGGCCGGTGCGGTTCGGCAGGGGCTTTTGGCCATGGACAGTCCGGGTCGCCTGCGCACCGAGAAGCCCTTCCCCGAGCCATTCAAGCGCGTGGGTTTTTGCAGTTGGAACAGTTTTTACGAAAAACAGACAGCGCCCAATCTGATGGCGGCAGCACAGGACTTTGCGGGCGCCAAGTTCCCGCTGGGATTCATGATCATCGATGCCGGATGGCAGACCGCCAGTCCGGGCGACCTGCCGTTCAGCACCCTGCGCGGCTTCGAGGCCGACAGCACCAAGATCCCCGGTGGGCTCAAGGCGCTGGTCGCGGATCTGCGCCGTACCACGGGCGCCCAGTGGATCGGCGTGTGGCATTCATTGCAGGGCGCGCCGGGCGGCGTGGATCCAAATTCACCGCTGGCCAAGGCCGAGGCGGCGCACCTGTGGCGCGGCAATCACCCGGGACTGATCCCCGATCCCACCAGCAACCGCGGCGCCGAATTTTTCCGCGGCTACTACCGATATCTGCGCGCCAACGACATCGATCTGGTGAAGGTCGACTTTCAGAATTGGACCGAAAGCTTCGTCGAGGGACGCCTGCCGATCTTCGGGGCGCTCCGGCAAAGCGTGACCAACTTTCACACGGCGGCCGTGGAGGCATTTGGCGACCGGGTCATCAATTGCATGTCCATGGGCCAAAACGCCATCTTCAACCTGCGCGACACCAACGTGGTCCGCAACAGCCTCGATTACCTTTTGCCCGCGGGGTCCGTGGGCCATCGTCGCCACATGCTCAACAACCTATTCAACGCGGTCCTGATCGCGCAGGTGGCTTACCCCGACTTCGACATGTGGGAAAGCTACGGCCCCTTCGCCAAAGCCCACAGCGTGCTGCGGGCGATTAGCGGCGGCCCGATCTACATCACGGGCGATGTGGCCAAGCAAGACTGGGCGCTGATGCGCCGGCTGATCCTCGCGGATGGCACGGTTTTGCGCACGGACGACCCCGGGCTGCCCACGCGTGACTCGTTTTTCGTGGACGCGGGGCAGGTGCCGGTGCCGCTGAAGGGGTTTGCCCGCATCGGCACGACCGGTGTGATCGGCGCGTTCAACGCGCTTGAAAGCGGTGCGGCCGTGACCGGCGTGGTACGGCCCCGCGACGTGGAGGGGCTGAAAGGCGATCGCTTCGCCGTGCTCGAGCATTTTTCGCGCCGCGTGGTCGTGGCCGGCCCCAACGATCCGATCCCCACGCGCCTGGCGCCTGATTCCCCCGAGCTTTTTTTGGTGGTGCCCATCGACCGCGGCTTCGCGCCGTTCGGCCTGCTCGACAAGTATCTTTCCCCGCGCACGATCCGTTCGCAGAACGTCACGGGCAACACCCTCACCGTCGAACTGGTCGAAGGCGGCCGATTTGGCGCCTACGTGGACGGGCGACCCAAGTCGGTCACCGTCGATGGCGCTGTCGTGCAACCGGTTGTGCGCGACGGGTTGGTCCAGATCGATGTGGATGCCAAATCCGCCCGGCCTCACATCATCACGATCGCGCGGTAGCGCCGACCCGACAGGAAGGGGGGCGCCCACCTTCGGCTTCATTCTCCCGCGCTGGCTGCGGTGAAGTTCTAGGGATTCTGATCCTGATCGGGTTCGGCAGAACCTTCGCTTCGGGTTGAAGGTTCGGGATGCGGGTACCCATTGTGAAATGGACGCTATAGGCGCGCCAGGCAGGAAAGCTGATGAATCCTCCCAAGCTCTTCACGTTCGCAATGACAGGCCTTGGTCTGGCAGTCGCGCTCACCGGTTGTGCTCCGGCTGGCACCGACGGCGGCTCCGGCGGCTCCTCCTCGGGATCGGGGGGAAGCTCGACTGGTTCGGGCGGATCGGGATCAGGTGGCAGCATCTCGAGTAGCGGCGGGGCCACGGGCTCGGGCGGCGTGAGCAGTGGCGGGTCCACCGGGTCGGGCGGCGCGAGCAGCGGCGGTTCCACGGGCTCGGGCGGTGCGAGCAGCGGCGGTTCCACGGGCTCGGGCGGTGCGAGCAGCGGCGGTTCCACGGGCTCGGGCGGCGCGGCGGGCCGAGGAGGAGGGTCTGTCGGAGGAAGTACCGGCAGTGGCGGTCGATCGGGCGGCGGGGGAGGCTCGGGCAGCGGCGGTACGGCCGGTAGCACGTTCACCCTGACCAGCCCGGATCACTTGGACGGTGCCAAGTTTGGGCCGATGTACACCTGCGCCGCCATGAACGGAACGTTTGGCGCCGGTGTCAACCCGGAGCTCAATTGGTCCGGAGTCCCCGCCGGCACCATGTCCTTCGCCATGACCTTCATCGACACGACGATCGGGGAGACCATGGCAATGGGGCAGCATTGGGCCATTTGGAACATCCCCGCCACCGTTGCTCAGTTTCCGAAGGGAACGAAGACGTTGACCGGGACTCTCATGAATGCCAGGCAAAACGGAGCGTTTCTTACGCCCTGCGCGCAATCGCTGAAAAACAACATGGACGACGAATACGAGTTCACCATCTATGCGCTTTCAGCCGCGACCCTCAGCGTCTCAGGCACCAGTGTGGCGAATGCGCTCACGGCATTGAAGGCGGTCACGCCGCTCGGAACGGCGAAGTTGCGCGGACACGCCGGGCTCAAGGGCATGTAGTCCGGACAACCCCACCTGGGTTGATTTCCCCCCGGAAGTGAGCACCTTGTGGCAGCTGCGTCCGACAATCCGGCATGTCGCTTCCTCGCGCTGTCGTTCCGGGTCGGGCCTACATGATCACGCGACGGTGCTCCGAGCGTCGCTACCTCCTGCGACCCACCCCGGAAGGTAACAACGCTTTCATCTACTGCCTTGCGGTGGCCGCCCAGAAGTACGGTGTGAAGGTCATCTTCACCGCAACAATGTCGAACCACCACCACACGGGCATCGTCGACGTCGACGGAAATCTGCCTCAGTTTTTGGCGCATTTTCACAAGCTGGTCGCTAAACACCAGAACGCATTGCATGGACGGTGGGAATCCATGTGGGCATCCACTCAAACGTCGGCAGTGGAACTGGTCCAGGCCGAAGACGTGTTCGCCAAGATGGTCTACGCACTGGTGAACCCCGTCGCCGACCACATTGTCGAGAAGGTCCACCACTGGCCTGGCGTCAACTCCCTGGCGGCCACCCTCGCCGACAGACCATTGACCGCGACTCGCCCAAGGACCTTCTTCCGGCCCGACGGTGACATGCCCGAAGAGGTCTCGTTGCAGCTGCATCTGCCCAACTCCTTGACCGGCCCGTGTCGCGCCCAGTTTGCTGCGAGGCTGGTGGCCAGCATTGAGGCGGCTGAAAAAACTGCCGCCGCCAATCGCGCTGCCACCGGGCGCTCTATCATTGGTCGCGGTGTCGTCCGTCGACAGCACTGGAACGAGAGCCCACGCACCCGCGAACCGCGGCGCCGCCTCAGTCCCCGCGTCGCCTGTCGGGACACGTGGCGCCGCATCGAAGCGTTGGCGCGAAACAAGGCCTGGTTGGATGCGTACCGTCAAGCCCGCGCGCTGTTCATTGCGGGCAAGAAGGCCTGCTTCCCCGCTGGCACCTTCTGGTTGCCTCGCGTCGCGGGTGCCATCTGCGAACCCTTCGCGACGGGTTGACGACTCGGGCGCGTCCTGATCCACGACGATAAGCGCGCCAGGGCCAAGCGGGCCTACACCTTCTTGCGGTCCCATCATGAGAAGGCCGCTGAAGGCATTCCCGGGATGCGGGCAGGAGCCTCAGTGCTTCGTCGCCAGTCCCTTGCCTAGCTCCAGCAGAGATTCATTTCGGATTCCACCTCCCGTTTTCTCCGTTGGACTGCGCCCCAGGTCATGAAGGTCACATCATGGAGGTCCACCAA
>JANOJB010000131.1:0-15543 GCA_031407985.1 Pseudomonadota bacterium
GACAACGGGCCCATCAATGGGGCGTCCACACCGATCGCGCTGACGACGGGGGACTTCAACAGCGACGGCGCGCTGGACTACGCGGTCCTTGGGTCATCCGGCATCTCGGCGTGGCTGGGCGTCGGCGATGGAACGTTCACCTCGCCGACCAATCTTTTCGGCGTCAGCGGTCCGTCCGCCATCGCGAGCGGGGACTTGAATCGCGACGGGCATCCCGATCTGGTCGTCGCGCAAAGCACCAACATCGCGATCACCGTCTACTTCGGCGTGGGCAATGGGACATTCGCGCCGGGCCTCGACTACCCCGCGGGGAGGAAGCCGGTGGGAGTCGCGATCGGTGATCTCAACGGAGACGGCTGGCCCGACGTCGTCACGGCCAACGCCGACGCCAACGGCTACGGGATCCTGTGGAATCGGGGGCTCGCGTGCGGCGTCAGGTAGACGCGAGCATCCGATCACGGCCCGGGTGGTGCTTGTAGCGGCGTTACCAGAAAAGTTCCGGTCAAGACGTCGCCAGTTCTCGCATGAAGTCTCCGGGCGAAACGATCTGAAGCGGACGATACCCGGACACAATGACCACCTTCAGCGACAAGAGGTGATTGTCGCCGGTGACCAGGTACCGTGCGCCGCCTTCAACCCCTGCGGCGACCACGGGCCGGTCCTTGATGTCCCTTGGGACCTTGTCCAGGTCCTCGTAGGTCCCCGGAACCATCTCACAGACGGCACGGAGCCCAGCGGCGATGCCGTCGATCTCGTCGTCCGTCAGTCTACGAAGGGCGCGCACATCGGGCTCACGGAGAGTCTTGCGCACTTCGTCGAGGATATAGTCGGACAAGAGTGCCGTGAAGTCACCTCGCACCAGAGCGTCAAAGACACGAACCGCGGCCGACTGGCCCCGGCGGCGGAGAATGCCGCGGACCAAGATGTTCGTGTCAACGACCGCCCTAACGGGAGCCCGCTGCACGCCGTATCCGCTTCACGGCCCCATCGACGACGCGATCGATCCGACGTTCGTCCTTCACGGAGCCTCGGCGGCGCACCCCGGCGACCAAGAGACGCAGTCGCATCTGGGGCGTCATCACGACCTCCAGAAGCTTGGCTTGCTGATCCACCGGAAGCGCCTCGATGCGTTCCGTGAGTTCCCGAATCTCTGTTGCCCTGCGCGCCATTTGTCGAAATCCAGGAACTAGTCTACCACTCGGGCGAGCCAGGGCGATTCGGGCGGCAGCACCACGATTAACCCGGCGCTGCGTTCGTTCATTGGCCCGCCGGTCCGGTCGTCGCGATCCTGGGACTGGCGCAGCGCCTCCTCCCACGACGTCTCCACATGGCCATCGACGTCGCCGTCCTCCTCAGAAAGCAGCACGAACTCGCCGTCGATGGACGTCACGGTGGACCGGTCGAACCGATAGGAGGAGCCGCCCCTCATGTTGATCTCAAGCTTGGGCAGGTCCTCCCATCGCAGATCACCATCGCCGCAACCGTCATCCCACGAATACGTGTCGTCGGGGCCGTCGCCCCAGCGCTCGACGCCGCCTCGGCCCAGCAGCACCCATTCGGCCTGTGGGGACCCCGCGTCTCTCTCCGGCGAAGTCCCGGGTTCGGCCCTTGCGCCCTGCTTGAGCCCCCCGCCCATCACCAGCGAGATGCCTACTGCGCAGGCGAACAACACAGTCAACCCACGCATAGAACCACTACCTTTACCTATGAGAGGCTCCCAGCAAACGAAGGCTCGTACTACCTAACGCGCCAGGTCTGGTTCGATCGCACCCTCAGAACGCCTGATCTCACCCTTGATCGTGAAGTGACGGCACATCCACGTGATGACGTCGATCTTGCTGTCGAGGGGATGCGGATTCGGATCGATCCACACATGGACAACGTCGGACGGATCGTCCAATTGAGCGACTACCTCAACAGCGTCGCGCTCCCCGAGTCGGAAGTGGAACGAATTGCCTCCAGCGGTCGCAGACGACACGCCACGCCGAATGTCTTCCCATTCCTTTGCGGAAAGTGCGGCGCCCAACAGGACCGACACGGCGTCGCACCACGCGCCCAGATTCCTGTCGAAGATCCACGCCATGTCGTCCCCCAGCGCAAGGACATCCGGGCGCTACGGAATGACTAGGACCTTGCAACCTGACGGACAAGGCTTGCCGATGTTCACGCCATCGTCGCAGTCCTCGTAGGCGGGCTGGACCACGCCGTCGCCGCAGAATTCACCCAGCTTGCAGCCCGGGCCGCACTGGCCGTAGCCACCGGGGTTGGTGCCGTCGTCGCACTCCTCGCCGATGCTCAGGATGCCGTCGCCGCAAATCGCGGTGCACTCGCTCGCCGCCGCGGAGAACCCGCTTAACGTCAGGCGGTAGGATGACCCGTTGGTCTGCCGCTCGGCCTGGAAGACCGCCACCTCGTACACCTGACCGTTCGCCAGTCCGAACTTCGCGGGCTGGCCGGCGCCGAACGTCACCGAGCCCTGAACCGGCGTGTGAATGCCGCCCAGATCCACCGCCAGCTTGCGGTTGATGAACAGCCACACGTCGTCGTCGCCGGTGAAATCCAGGACGTACGTCTTGGTGGCGTCGTAGCGGAACCAGTAGCGCACCTCGCTGGTGAAGCCGAAGTTGTGCTTCGGCATGCCGGGCTCGGGATTGAAGTTGGCGTCGTAAGGCGGCGCCAGCCCGGCCGAGCTGCGTTCCGCGGCCGGCGTGAACATGTCACCGTCGACGGGGAAGAACGTCGGCGTGCCGTCGATGGTGCCGGTCTGGTACGTCGCCCGATAGGAATTCCCGTTCACCATGCACGCGATGCGCGTGTAGCCCATCATGGCGTCGAACCTGTCGCAGTCGGTGGCACCGAACCGCGACGTGCACGGAATCGCCATGCCGGTGGCGGGATCCATCTGCTCCTCGCCGACGTTGCCGCAATAGTAGGCGGGGACGGTGACCGCCCAGGGCTCGCCGTTCGCTCCCCAGCGGTTCACGTAGGCGCCCTTCCCGTTGCTGTACAGGGTCAGCTTGCCGGTGGTGGCGTGATTCACGTTGGGCGTGTCGCGGTACCACTGGCCGAACGTGGCCACGCTGGTCACGTAGCTGTTGGCGACGTTGCCGACGTAGACGGGTTTGCCCTCGGCGTCGAGGTCGGGCGTGACCATTCCGGTCAGCGCCGTGCTGCGTCCCTGCGCCCCCGGCTCGAAGTCCATCGGGGTGTGCGCGCGGAAGTCGCGGTAGATCGCCGGGACCAGCATCTTGTCACCCAGATCTGGCTGCTTGCACATGAAGCCGGGCTCGACCTTGCAGCCCGACCCGCAGCCGTCGCCGCTGACGTTGTTGCCGTCGTCGCATTCCTCGGAGACCACCAGCCCGTCGCCGCACGGCGAGGCGCACACGCCGGTCCCGCAGCCGGGTTCGTTCTGGCAGTCGGCCGAGCAACCGTCGAAGGGCATGCTGTTTCCGTCGTCGCAGCTCTCGGCGCCTTCCTTCTTCTTGTCACCACACGTGGTGGGCGTGCACTTGCTGGGCGTTCCCTCGCACTTGAACCCAACCTCGATCTTGCACGTCACCGAACAGCCGTCGCCGGCGGTCGGGTTGCCGTCGTCGCACAGCTCGGGCAGCACAATGAGACCGTCCCCACAGCGGGCGATGCGGTGACAGGCGCGGCCGGCGGGCGCGCACGAGAACCCCGGATCGACGCCGCGGCAATCGCCCGCGCACCCATCGTCGGGCGTGGCGTTGGCGTCGTCGCACGCCTCGTCCGGCCCCCGCTGGCCATCACCACAGACCGACGGCTTGGTCGAATTGATGCGCTCGACGCCGATGAGATCGGGCAGCAAATACCCGTCGATCCCCAAGCCCCCGTCGGCGCCCGTACCGATGCGTGGGTCGATAGGCCCGGTCCCGTCCGGTCCGTTCGTGTTGACGCGCGCGCACGCCACCAGCGTTACCAACAACACCGCCGCGATGCAGACGGACGTGAAAACCATCGAGCGCATAGGTACTCCCCGGGATTTTTTTGCCGACCGAGGACGAAGCCAATCACCCCGCGCGGAGCCAGTCAACATGCGACACCCCGGGTGAGGAGCCGCGCGAAACGACATGCCAAGTCGTAAACGACGTCTAAGGCGCGTGCGCCGCACCCGCCCAGTCTGCGGCAAGGCGAAACAGCATCCGCCGCAGGTCCCGGACCTCGGGGCGCAGAGGTGCCAGTACAGCCCCCGCATCGACCCGCGCCGCCAGGGTCGCCAGTCGCTTGCCAGCGTCGACGACGGTCTGCGCGACCGCCGCCGGCACGGGGCCCCGGCCAAGCGCGGCCTGGGCTATTTCGATCGCCGCGATCCAGACGCCACGATCGTTGCCGCCGAGATCGTCGCCGGCGCCGTCGATCAGCAGACCCAGATAGACGAACGAATCGATCATCACCCGGGCGGGCGGGCGCGTGTCCTGCCGCCTGTCAATCGCGCCGACCGCCAGGACGTACGCGGTCAGGTCCTGGCGATCGCGTGCGGTCAGACCAAGACCGAACGAAGAATCGAACCACGCCACGACGTCCGCCAGCGTAGCGAAACGCCCGTCGTGGAAGTACGGAGCGGTTTCAGCCAAGCCCAACAGCGTCGGAGTCTCGAATCCATCCTCGATCGCGTGCGGCGACGGAAGTTGCCCGGTTCCCAAGCGATGCACGCGGCCGTCCGCGAAAAACGACGACGGCACATGGCAGGTCGCGCAGCTGCCTCCGCCGAATCCCGGGCGTGGCGCCACGAACAAGTTTTGACCCCGGCGCACGTGGGCGTCGCCGCGCGCGCGGGTGGTCAATCGATCGCGGGCGTCCAGATTCGCGTTGGGTAGAAAATCCAGATCCTGAACGTAGTGCACCAGCGCGCGCAGCGCGGGTGCCGACAGCGGCGCTCCGTCGAACTCGCTGGAGACAACGCCGGCGATGAATTCGGACAGCGACGCCGTGCGCCCGTCGCGCCCGTACGGTCCCGTGAATCGCGCCCCGCGCAACGACGGGATGTTGGCGAAGTCCGGAATGTGATTGTCGGCGGCGGCGCGAAACCGAGATGTCGAAAGATCGATGTTGCCGGGCCGATCGCTTACCTCGGGTATCAACAACGTCGCGTGCGTCGCGCCGTTCGGGTGGCAGGTGTCGCACGACAGGCCCAGTTTCCGCGCCGCGGGACCCAGCGTCCGCGGGGAGTGAAAAAGCAGATCGCCCAGCAACAGATCGGTCGCGTTGCCCGGACGCGCGGGGTCATACCCCTCGGGATCGTGGGCCAGCGTGCGCAGATACCGGGCCGGCAACGGCGGCGGTGGCGCCACAACAATCGGCACGTTGTCCGCACCCATCAGAAGCGGTACGGCGGCACACAGCAGAACCGCCCACCTCGCGGCGCGCGCCATAGGACGATCCCTCAGGGCTTTCGTTCGATCGTCGTGGTGATCACGACCGTGTTGATCGGGGCACGGATGTGAACCACCTTCGCCGCCACGTGGGCCCGTTCGTTGTCGGAGTCGGGCTTCACCTCTCCGGATCCTTCGGACGGCGCACCCAGGTTCACGCGGAACGCGAAGTGCTCGCCGGTGGCGACGGAGTGGGCCTTGCCGACGAACTCGACGTAGATGCCACGCCGACTCATGTCAGCGGACACGAAGTGTAAGGCGGTCCCTTTTCCCGCAGGCTGACGATACCTGGTCATCTCGACCGCGACCTTGGTCTCCAACTCGTCGAGATCCACCTCTCCGACGCCGGGAAGCCGTCCCTTGGTGGGTTTCGCCAGGTGTGACGTGAACCGGTACGACCCTCCCTTTTCGGGTCCGCTCGCGTTCATCGTTCCATCGACGATCGGGCTCACGATCGCGTCGAACTCCAGGCCGCCACCGTCGGTAATCTCCAGCGTCTGCCTGCCGTTTTCCGTGGCGCTGATGCTGCACCTCAACCAACCGGCGCCGGTCAGGACCGCGGGGAGATTCGGAGCCGGAACGGATGAGCCGGACGTTTGTTGCGCCGGTTGCTGTTGTTGCCGCTCTTGGCGCTGTTGCACCTGTTGCGGCCCTTGCGACGACTGCGAGGCCTCGGATCCGCGCGGCGGAAGCGACGCGACCCACTGCGAGCGCGGGAGCGGAGGCGCGGTCGCGAACGGCGGTTGCGGCGATGTGGCGCACGCGCTCGGCACCAGGACCGCGAACAACACATAAGACAAACGCGCCATGAAGTACCCCCTGGGTCGGCATCATACAGCCGCCCCCACGATCGCATCACAGGCTACGCATCGGCACGATCCATTTCGTGACGAAGATTTCGCCCGCGCGCCTCCAAAGGTGCAGGATGCTCGCCTCCCCACGAAAGGAATCCCCCATGCCACGGCCCCCCATCGGTAAGTTTTCGATTCTCGCCCCCACCCTCGCGGTTGCCCTCGCAGGCTGCGGAGGCCCCATGTCCGACGAGCTCGCGGATGGCGTCGAGGTCCAGTCGAGCGCGCTGACCGCGCAGCAGCGGCTGGCGGCGTGCGCCAGGGATCCACGCGTGCTCACCGGTCTGGTCAGCCAACAAATCTGCGCCGGTGCCGACATCTTTTTCCGCGAGACGTTCGGCGGCAACGGCCGCACCTGCGGCACGTGCCACCCGATGTCGAACAACACGACCATCGACGTGCCTTTCGTACAGTCGCTGCCCGCCTCCGATCCGCTGTTCGTCTTCGAACGCGATTCGAACCTGACGAATCTTGAAACGCCTGACCTGCGTTCGCACGGCGGCATCCTGGAAAACGTCGACGGCTTCGAGGATCCGGTGAACAAATTCACCGTGCGCAGCGTGCCCCACGTGCTGTCGATGAAGACCAGCCTGGCGCCCGACACTGTCGACGGCACCACCATCCCGCCTGTCGAGCGCACCGGCTGGGGCGGCGACGGTGCGCCGGGCGACGGATCCCTGCGCCAGTTCCTGAACGGCGCCATCACGCAGCACTACCCGAAGACGCTGCAACGGCGTATCGGCCCGGACTTCCGGCTGGCCACCAATCAAGAGCTGGACCTGGTGGTCGCGTTCCAGCTGGCGCTCGGGCGCCTGAACGAGCTGAACCTGCAGCAGGTCAACCTGACCGACGCCGCCGCGCAGGACGGAAAGAACGCGTACGTCGACCCTTTCCGCGGCCGCTGCAACGCCTGCCATTTCAACGGCGGCGCCACCAACGACGCCACCCTTGGCAAGAACCGCAACTTCGACACCGGCACGCGCAAGGCCCAGGGCTTCCCGACGGTGCCGACCTTTGACGGCGTTTTCCTGTTCGACGGCGGCTTCGGTGGCCAGGGATTGGCGCACCCCAACTTCCACGCGATCGACGTGCCCGGCCAGCCGGGCCCGAACTCGTTCGGCAACGGTACGTTCAATACGCCCCCGGCCATCGAGGCGGCCGACACCCTCCCCAGCTTCCACACCAACGCCTTCGGTGGGAACATCGAGAGCACCGTCTCGTTCTATGCGACGACGCTGTTCACGGAGTCCCCAGCCGCGCGGGATCTGGACGCGCGCTTCCGCGGACCCGCCAACGTCGGGCCCGAGGTCTCGTCGATCGGGCGTTTCCTGCGCGCACTGAACGTGGCGTTGAACCTGGACATGGCCAAGCAGCGCCTGCGTGCCTCGCAGACGATCCTGAACCGGTTCCGTGACCAGCACGCCGCCATTCAGAAAGAACTGATCCGCCTGGCCGAAGCCGAGCTGGACGACGCCCTGACGCTGCTGGCCGACCCGCTGATCCCGCAGCCGTTCTACCCGATCTCGGTCGATCGCATTGGCCTGGCCAAGCAGGAGATCGCGCGTGCACTGGCCGCCACCAATTCGGTGGGACGCCAGGGCCCTCTGTCCAACGCCATCTCGCGCGTCGAGAACGCCCGCGACCCCATCGGCAGCAACATCACGTTCACGCTGGGCCAGGGCAACCTGATGTTCTGAGATCAGCCCGCCGCGGGGTTCGTACGGTCGTACCTGGACCTCGCGGCGTACTAGGTGCCAAAGGAGTCTCATGAGCCTTCATCCGGGTGGGACCGCGACGGTCGTGCTGATTGGGCGCGGCACACCGTTCGTGCGATATGCGCCGACCGAGCAGCAAAACTCGGTCGGGCGCTGAAGGTCCACCCGGGTATGCTCGTTTTTCCGAATTGGCCGGCCGATCGACCTTGATCGTCGGCATCGCGACCAACCTTGCGCATGTGGCGCCGGTGTCGCACGTCAAAGCAAGCTACGCTGCCGGACGCATGCTCCCTGCCCGACCGGAACGGCACCTTTTTCCCAGTCTTCCCCGACGACCCATTCGGGTGGTTCTGGATGGCGTCACCCATCTGCCCAACATCGGCACCATGTTCCGCCTGTGCGATGCCTTCCGGGTCGAACACCTGTACGTCTGCGGACTGGATCTGCAGGTCCACAAGCGAAAACTGGTGCGCGCCGCATCCGGCACCATCGGCTGGGTTCCCTGGACGTCGGGCGAAACCGCCACGGACATCGTTCGGGCCAGCAAGGAGGCAGGTTATACGGTGGCCGCGGTGGAACTTGCCGAGGCCAGTCTCCCGCCCGACCAACTGCGCGTCGACAGGCCCCTGTGCCTGGTGATGGGTGGCGAACGGCAAGGGATTTCTCCCGGCGTACTCACCATGGCCGACCAGTGCATTCAGATTCCCACCGACGGTTTTGGCGGCTCGATCAACCTGACCACCGCCGCGGCCATCGTCATATACGAGGCGGCGCGCCGCTTGCCGCTGCCCGCGGACGATTCTCTATTGGGCCGTTAGGATGGCGTCGCTCCAGGCTCCAGAGTCGGATCGCCTCAGGCCACAATTCGTCGTCAAGCGGAGGCACCGGCTCACCAAGATCCCACGGGCTGGCCCCGTTTCGCTCGCCGGTCGACGCAGATCGTGCTTTCTGGACCTAGAGGACGTATTTTCTTGCCCGATGAATCCATTGACCCGCGCCGCCCTGCTTGCAGCAACGCTGCTTTCCTGTGGCCGATCGAACACCGCCGCTCGTGATTCGGGATCCGGCTTCGACGCCGGCGATGGTGGGCCGGCAGGAGGATCAGGCGCGGGCGGCGGCATAGGGGGAGGCGCCACGGGTGGAACCGCGGGTGCGGCCGTGGCAGGCGGAACCGGCGGTGCCGTGACGGGCGGCGGAACCGGTGGAGGCGCAACGGGCGGAAGCGCGGGAGCGGCCGCGGCAAGCGGAGGTGCCGCGGGCGGAGCGGGTCGTGGCGCGACAGGCGGCGGAACCGGCGGAGGGACAGCGGGTGGTGGCGCGCCAGGTGGAACGGGTGGTGGAAGCGGCGGCGCTTCGGGCGGAATCGGCGGTGGAGCCGGCGGCACGATCCTTCCGTGGGGTATCGAGCAGCGCGTGTCCAACCCGACCTGTCGCGCTCCGGCGCGGCCGCCCGTTGTACCTTCGGGTGACTACATCCCACAACCGATGTTCCCCAACCTGTCGACGGGTGTCGGCGGCATCGGCTCGACCAACGCTCCCATTGCCGTGCGCCGCGTGCGCCTGCCGACCAACCAGCCTGATCCGGCGAATCCGGGGAAGCTGCTGCCGGGCACCTACCGCTGGATGATGGCGCTGCGGTCCGGGCGCATCTTCGAGGTCAGCGACGTGAATGCGTTCGCTCCACCGGCGACGAACTTCCGGGGCCCGCAGTACACCAACGACTTATCGATGAGCGAGGGCGGCTTCCTGGGCCTGGCGTTCGATCCCGACATCGCCACCGATCCCACGCGCAATCACGTCTACTTCGTCACGGCGCACTACGCCGACTATTCGTTGAGGCGCGCGACCGTCGTCACCACGCCCGATGGCAACGGCGGCTACACCTACAGCACGACGAATGAAGTGCTGGTGCTGCGCGCGTCGTCTTCAAGCCACCACCACGGCGGCGAGGTGTTGTTCGGGCCCGACGGATTCCTGTATCTGTCGGTGGGCGAAGGTGACGTCGGGGTACGCGCGCAAAGCCCCCGAAATTTTCGCGGCAAGATTTTGCGCATCGACGTTCACGCGTCGTCGCTGACGCCCAACTACGGCATCCCCGCGACCAATCGCTGGCGCCTGGATCTGGCCAACCAGCCAAACGCAGCGTGCAGCGAGACGGGAGAAAACGCCGCCGATCAGACACACGACTGCCCCGAGGTCTACGCGGTCGGGTTCCGCAATCCCTTCCGTTTCACCTTCGACCGGATGGGCGGGGCGCTGTGGGTCGGCGACGTCGGCGCCGCGCACGAAGAGATCGACATCGTCGAGGGCGGTCGGAACTATGGCTGGAACACGTACGAGGGCGCGGTGCCCGTGAGCGATCCGAACTTCGTACCCTCCGTCGCCGAGATTCCGCGGACGGGGTGCACGGGCTACGGCTACGCGATCGTCGGCGGCTTCGTGTACCGCGGCACCGCGATCCCGTCGTTGATCGGCAAGTACGTGGTGGGCGACAACGATTCGGGGAAACTGTTCGTGGTTGAAACTCCGTACGGGCCCGCGCGCACGGTGAAACCGGTTTTCAACGCCACCTGCTCGGTCGCGGACTTCCACCCCGCGTCGTTCACCGAAGACGAAAACGGCGAGCTGTACGTGGTCTCGCTGACGCCGACCGCGGGCCGTGGGTTCTTCAAGATTGTCCCCTCCATGCCCGAGCCGCCCCCCACCGGCAACCCGGGTCCCCCGATGCGGCTGGCGGATACGGGCTGTGTCGTTGCTGGTGGCGCGCCGATCGCGGCGGCGATTCCGTACGACGTGAACGTCGAGTTGTGGAGCGACAGTCTGTCGAAGCGCCGGTGGCTGCTGCTGCCCGACGGCATGGGGATCACGATTGCCACCGATGGAGGGCACCTGGTCCTGCCGGTAGGCTCGGTGGTGATAAAAGAGTTCCTCGCCGGCACGCGGCGGATCGAAACGCGGCTGATGGTGCGGCACGCGGACGGTGACTGGGCCGGCTACACGTACCTGTGGAACGCGGCGCAGACCGAAGCGCTGCTACAGGATCCCGGCGTCGACGTGGCGCTGCCCGACGGTGGGACCCCGTGGGGGGTTCCCAGCCGCGTGCAGTGCCTGGCCTGCCACACCACGTCCAGGCAGCGAACGCTGGGTCTGGAGCTGCGCCAGCTGAACAAGAATTTCACCTACCCGCTGGGCACCGCGAACCAGTTGGCGACGCTGAGCCACATCGGCGTGCTGCCGGCCCTGACTCCCGCGACGACGCCCGCCTTTCCCGCGGCATTCGGAACCGCGCCCATCGACGACAGGGCACGCGCGTACCTGGATGTGAACTGCGGGTCGTGTCACCCAGCGCCGGGCAACAAGCCGAACCTCCTGTTCGACACCCCGGCGGCGGGGCGGATGATTTGCAACGAATCGCCCACCAACCCAGTCGAAGGAGGCACGCGGCTGCTGGTGCCGGGAAATGCCGCCACGTCGATTCTTCACCTGCGGATGAAGTCGCTGTCCAGCACGCGGATGCCCGCGATGGGATCGCGCCGCGTGGATCCGCAGGGCCTCCAGCTGATCGAGACCTGGATCAACCAGAAGACCGCCTGCCCCTAGCGCGAGTATGTCTGTATTATAATTATGTTATACTTTCGGGATGGTAAAGAAACTCAGCATGATCGGCGGAAGCAAGGGCCTCATCCTCGACAAGACCCTGCTCGGCTTGCTCGGGATCGAGAACGATTCGGAGGTTTCTCTTAAAGTCGAGGGGAGGCGCCTCATCGTCGAGCCGGTTTATCGTGATCCCCTAGTGGAAATTCGATCGCGTCTGGCCGACGACCAAGGCGGCGGCATGGTGGATCAAATCGTGAATGCCGCGGCAAAGCGGATTCGGGGCGAAACGGTCAGAAAACTCAGGACCGTTCGTGGCCGTTAGGGCAGTCCTCGACACCCAGATACTTGTCCGTGGCATCCTCCGCCGTCGGACGTCGTCCGCTGTCGCCGTTTTCGACTTGGGTTGCGAGCGATCGGGGCTGGTGGTGGTGACGTCACCGACCCTGTTGCGCGAACTCGAACGGATCCTGAAGCTCGATGAGATTCGCCGGCTCGCCAATCCACCGCTCGATGACGATGTGATCCGACGTGCCGTGACCTACCTCGCGGAACGCTTCGATGTCGTTTCCGGTACATTTCGGGATGTCGACAGGGTGCCGGCTGACGTTCGGGACAACCCGCTCGTCGAGGCGGCGCTGGAGGGCGAGGCTGACGCGATCGTATCGGACGATGACGATCTGCTGTCGCTGAAAGTCGTCAAGGTTTCCGGGTTTCGCCCCGTGCAGATTCTGGCGCCGGGCCCCTATCTGAAACTCCTCCGACCGGGGCGCTAGTGTCTAAGTCCAGAGCGTCCCACGGGCGGTTTGGTGGACTGCCTACGTGGCCCCTGGCGTCGGCGGTTTTTCCACGATGACGAAGCGGCGCTTGCCCATCGCGGAAACCGGGATGTCGTCGACCTGTTCGATCCGCATGTCGATCCCGGGCAGATATTTTCGCCCGTACGCCGCGATGATCTCCCGGGCCTCGGGGGTCAGCTTCGGGCCGGTCGGCACGACCTTCAGGGTCAGCGAGCCATCGATGTGCTGGATGGCCTGGAACTGTCGCGTCTCTGTCGCCACCTCGACGAAGAGAATATTGAATATGAGACCACTCACCCGGTTGCCGTTACCGTCGCGCAGCGTATCGGTCGCCCGGCCCTCGATGGGCCCAATCCGCGGCAGTTGGCGTCCACAGGCACATCGATCCGGGACCCGCGCGACGGCCAGATCTCCGGTCACGTAACGAATGAAAGGCATCGCCAGATTGTGCAGGTCGGTGACGACCACCTCACCCGTCTCGCCGGGTTGCGCGGGGCGCATGCCACCATCCGGTTCGGTCACCAGGATCTCCACCACCAGCTTCTCCATGTCGATGTGCATGCCGTCGTGGGCGGCACACTCGGCCGCGATCAACATGAATTCGCGGCAGCCGTAGGTCTCGAAGATCCCCGGCCCGAAGGCCTGCTCCAGCTCCTTGCGATCCGGCGGCAATAGCCGTTCCGCACCGCAGATCACTGGAATGTCGGACCAGGCGCGGGCGCCGGTGCGATTGATGTACCGTGCCAGATCCGCGCCCGCCTGGCTGTAGGTCAGGATCAACTCGGGGCGGGACTTGGAAATGATCCCGACCACCTCCTGAAGCCGTGCGTCTCCGCGTGGCGTGCAGTCGACGTAGTGATCGCGGCGGGCCAGATGATCCAACTCCATCTTGGCCTTCTTCCATCGCGTGGGTGCCGCGTTCATGAGGGCGGCCCAGTAGTGCAGATTCCGACCGCCCACCTTGAAACCGGCCCAGCCGTACCCTCGCAACTTCGTTGCTTCCCGCCAATGGCGCGATTCGGCGTTGTACTCGATGACCAGGGGCTTTCCCGTGGTTCCGCTGGTGGCCTTCTTCACCGTGGGCCACGGAGGCGCCGACGACATCAGGGCGGACCGGTTTTTCGTCATTTCCTCGCGGGTACAAACCGGCAGGCGCGCCAGATCGTCGGACGTCTTGAAGTCGTCCGGGCCGACCCCGGCGACATCCATCCGGTCGCGGTGAAACCGGTTGTGATCCCATGCGTGCCGCATCAACCGGCGCAACAACCCAGCCTGGCGGCCGCGCAGTTCGTCCAGGGTGAGCCACTGCGTGCGCTGGAGATCGCGAAGCAGCGCGAAGGTTGGGCGCCCCCGCAACCGCTCCCAACCGGGATAAAGGACGTGGGAAAGCAGGCGACCGTAGAAGTCCATGGGTTATCGGCCGGGCATGCTAACAGGCGACGACGCGCGTGGGAGAACAACGACCTATCGGTTCACCGACCCGCGACCGCACGTAGCACCCGCGCGGTCAGTCCGCGCAGCGCCTGGGCGACCGCCTGGCCGAGGGCCAGCGCCTCGCCCGGCGAGCGCGCCATGGACACACCATGACCAAGGCAGTGCGCCGCCTGGACGTAGTCACCCTGCACGGCGAGCCCAGGCAGGTTGCGTAGGTAGGTGTTGAGGAGAACCTCGCGCCGCATCGGGGCATCGACGGCTTCGCCGGCCTCGCGCAGGAATCGTTCCATGACACGAACGTAGGCACGATGGCTGCCCCCCATCGTCGACAGCCCGTCGTGCCCACGGGCGCAGCGGACCAGTGGTTCTTCGACGACACCGATCCGGTGTCGGAGGGCGACACGAAGATGGAAATCCAGGTCCTCGCCCGTCGCGAGCCCGGTGTCGAACCCGCCCACGTCGTCCCACGCGGCACGCGTGATCATGATCGACGGGGGCACCAGCCGCGGATCGCGCAACACAAAGGGCAACACGTCGCCGTCATGCGGGATGACGTCGCGGCGTTTGAAGATTCCCAGTGGTCGGCCCTGCTCGTCGACCTTTTCCACGTCGGTCAGAACCAGGGCGAACCCGGGGTGTGCAGCGAAAAACCCGACCTGTTTGGCAAGTTTGTCCGGCCGCCACACGTCGTCGGAGTCGAGAAATGCGATCAGATCTCCCCGGGCGTGCGCGACGCCAAAATTCCGGGCCGAAGACACGCCTCCGTTCGCCTTGCGCAAGACGCGCACGCCGGGAGCCCGCAGGCGCGCCAGCACCGCGCTGGTGTCGTCGGTCGATCCGTCGTCGACCACGATGGTCTCTTGATGAGGCCAGGTCTGTTCCAGCGCCGACTGAACAGCGGCGCCGATCTTGTCGGCCCGGTTGTACGTCGGGATGATGGTGCTGACCAGGGGCCCCAAGGTGGTAGGCATTGCGGGTTTCCAGCTTGCCACGACGCGCACCCGCGAGCGATAGTGCGCGGCGTGTCGGCCCTTGCACCTCTTCGCGGCCTTGGTGTTCGTCTGGCCACGGGTGCCCTGTACCGCACGGGCGCGCTGGCGGCGTATCACCGGGCCCGCAATCGCCAGCATCTGACGGTGATCATGTTTCACAGAATTCTTTCTCCCGACGATCCGCGCTGGCCGACATCCGATCCGGAATACACGCTAAGCGACGGACTGTTCGGGGCCTGTCTGGACTTCTTCCAGCGTCACTACAACGTGATCGCGCCGGACGCCTTGCTGGCGAATCGATCCGTGCTGCCGCCGCGCCCCCTTCTGATCACCTTCGATGACGGTTGGGCCGACAACCACACCTACGCCCTGCCGGCGCTGCGCGGCCGGGGTCTGCCCGGACTGCTTTTCGTCGTCGCCGACGCGATCGATCGACGGGAACCTTTTTGGCAGGAGGCGCTGGTACACGCGTTTTTGCGCGGGACGTTGCAACCCGCCGATTGCGCCACCCTGTGGCGTGGGGCGCGACCCCCCGGAAACGACGATCCGGCGCCCGCCTGTTCGGTCCTTGACGATCTGCGGACCGTTGTCGCCCGGCTGGAGGCCCTTGACGAGAACAGCCGTGACCACCTGCTGGCCGATGTTGGAAAACACGCGCGCCTGACGTCGGACGAACGACAGATGATGACCACATCCGAACTGCGCGCGATGGCCGCTGGCGGAATCACCATTGGGGTCCACGGCAAGACACACACGCCGCT